>DASRQW010000306.1 GCA_035696245.1 Longimicrobiaceae bacterium
GCCCGGCGAGCGCCAGATCGCCGCGGAAGCGGTTCAGGTCCGTGAGCCGCGCCACCGGGGCCGCCGCCGCGCCCGAGGCGGACCCGATGGCCGCAGACGTCGCCGGCCGGCCGGCGAGAACCCCGCGCGCCACCGTGTCCAGCGCCGCCACCCCCGTGCGGGCGAGGGCCAGCGCCGTCGCTTCGGCCGCGTGGGTGCCCTGGCCGCCCTCCACCACGTCGTCGCTCGCGCGGCGGGCGTCGTAGCGGTCCAGGTCCTGGCGCAGCGCCGCCAGGTTGTCTCCCACGCGCCGCGCCGCGTCGGGCGCGGCCGACTCGCCCCCGGGGGCGCTGAGCGCGCGCAGGTCCGCCTCCACCGCGAAGGTGCGGGCGTGCGCATCTCCCAGCTCGAGCGCGGAGGCGTACAGGCGCCGCTCGGCCACGGCCGCGCGCTCGTGCAGGCCGCGCAGCGAGCGCAGGCCCGCCACGGCCACGCCCGCGAGCACGAGCGCCGCCACGCACACGCACGCGGTCACGCGCGCGACCGCGCCGGAAGGGCGGCGCAGCGTCAAAGCGCGGCGCTCCGGCTGGAAGGACGGAGGGTGAGGACGGAGAGCGTCACGGGGTGCGGCGGGGAGATGCGGTGCGGGAGGGCGGCGCGGCGGCGGAAGCGGCGCCGCGGGCGGGGATGGTCAGGCCACTTCGTCCGAGAGGCCGTGGCGCTTGCGGCGCTGCCAGAGCACCTTGCGGGAGATGCCGAGCTGGCGCGCGGCGGCGGTCACGTTGCCGCCCAGCTCGCGCAGCGTGGAGTCGATGTACAGCCGCTCCACCTCGTCCAGCGTGAGCCCGCGCGGCACGTGCAGCCCGTCGGCCGGCGGCGGCGCCGCGGCCGACTGGAGCTCGGCGATGCGCACGACGGGGCCTTTGCTGAAGATCATCGACCGCTCGATGATGTTGCGCAGCTCGCGCGCGTTGCCCGGCCAGTCGTACTTCTGCAGCCGCTCCATGCCCGCCGCGTCAATGGCGGGCAGCGGCTTGGCGAAGTATTCCGAGGCGCGCTTCAGGAAGTGGTCGGCGATGGCGGGGATGTCGGAGCGGATGGCGCGCAGCGGCGGCAGCACCTGGCTCGCCACGTTCAGGCGGTAGTACAGGTCCTCGCGGAAGGCGCCGCGCGCCACCTCGGCCTGGATGTCCACGTTGGTCGCGGCCACCACGCGCAGGTTCACCGACATCTCCCGCGTGCTGCCGATGCGCCGGAAGCTGCGGCCCTCCAGGAAGGTGAGCAGCTTGGCCTGCAGCTCCAGCGGCATCGACCCGATCTCGTCCAGGAAGAGCGTGCCGTTGTCCGCGACCTCCACCAGGCCCTTCTTGGCCTGCTTCGCGTCGGTGAACGAGCCCTTCTCGTAGCCGAACAGCTCGCCTTCCAGCAGGTTGGCCGGCAGCGCCGCGCAGTTGATCTCCACGAAGCGGTAGCTGGCCGCCAGGCTCGCCGCGTGGATGGCGCGGGCCACCATGTTCTTGCCCGTGCCGCTCTCGCCCAGCAGCAGCGCCGACACGTGCGGCACCGACGCCACGTTGTCCACGAACTCGCGCACCTCGGTGATGAGCGGGTGGTGGCCGATGATGCCGTGCGGGTCGAACTTGGCGCGCACCGCGCTGGTCAGGATCTCGCGCGCCGGCACGTCCTCGACCGAGCGCGAGATGCGGGTGATGAGCGAGCGCGGCTCGATGGGCTTGGCCACGAAGTCCGTGGCCCCCGCCCGCAGCGCGCGCTCCGCGTCGCCCTCGGTGCCGCGCGCCGTGGCGATGATGATGGGCAGCGTCTTGTGCACCTCTCGCACGCGCCGCGTGAACTCGATGCCGTCCATCCCCGGCATCACCAGGTCGCACACCACCGCGTCCGGCGGGTCCGAGAGCAGCGCCTCGAGCGCCGCCTCGGCGCGCGAGAAGCTCTTGGTGGCGAACCGGCGCGTCCTCTCGATCTGTGCCGTGACGAGGGCGACCTGGTCCGGGTCGTCGTCGATGATGAAGACGGTGGGGTTCATGCCGGGGAGTGTGGGCGGAATCTGCCGGAACGACCTGCGGGGCGGACGGTCCGCTCCCGTGCTGCGTGTGGCCTGGAGATGTACCCGAATGGGAACACCTCTAACCTACGCGCCCCGCCGGAAGCAAACAACCCTTTGCGCATCTGCCGGCCGGGCGTCGGCCACGCAGTCCGTCGAAGGCGCGAGACGGCGCGGTGGCTTGCGGGCCGCGGCGGGGCAAGACGGCGAGGGGGAGCCGGCCCGGGCTCCCCCTCGCTCACGCACTTCGGCGTGCACGGGCGCTCACCACCTGCGCATCCGCCTCAGGCCGGCTCGTAGCACTTGCTGTGGCACGAGAGCTGGCAGGTGTAGTTGCACGAGTAGCAGGTGGCCGCGCACGTCGCGTAGCACGAATCGGCGCAGGTCTGGCACGACCCGTGGCACGACGCATTGTAGGTGTCGCACACCCCGAAGTAGTCGCTCGCGGGCTCGGCGGGCGGAACCGCGTAGTGGCCGTGCACCGTGCCCAGGCGATCCTTCGCGTCCGCCGAAGTGGCGAACGAATCGACGGTGAGATGCTCGATGTCCAGCCGGAGCTTGCCGTGCTTCATGTCGGGCCTCCTGGAGGATGAGCCGCGGCGGCGGCGTTGGTCTGAGCGGCGCGATAGTGTTTCCCTCTCGATGGTCCTGGAGAGGCCGGATGCGCGATGGTCAGCACACCCGCACCGTTCGCGCCGCGCGGTGTCCCCAAAGAAGCACCCCGGCAGCGCATCCGCAAGATCGTACGCCCAATTGATGACGGGAAACAGCCCGGAACCACACCGCCATCTTCACGCGCGATGAGTAGCCTGCGCGTACGGCGTTGCGAGCGCATCCCGCCCTCCGCGTCACGGATCGATCCGCCGCCGCGCGACTTCCCGGTTCCGACGCCTGCCGGGGAGGAGCGGCGGCGTTCGGCCTTGCGGCTCAGCCGTCCGTCGCTGCCCGGCGGAGAGCGCCGATGTCGGCGCCGGCGATGGATTCCAGGTTTCGTGTGATCTTCTCCACGTCCCAGTTCCACCAGGCGATCTCCAGCAGCGCGGCGACCACGTCGTCGCCGAAGCGGCGGCGGAGCGGCTTCGCGGGGTTGCCGCCCACGATGGTGTACGGCTCCACGTCCGCCGTCACGACCGACCAGGCGGCGACGATGGCTCCATCGCCGATGCGCACCCCGGGCATCACCATCGCCTCGTAGCCCAGCCACACGTCGTTGCCTACGATGGTGTCGCCCTTGTTCGGCAGCTCGTCCATCCGTGGCGCCACGCGCTCCCACCCGCCGCCGAAGATGTTGAACGGATAGGTGCTGAAGCCGCTCATCTTGTGGTTTGCGCCGTTCATGATGAACCGCACGCCCGTGGCGATCGCGCAGAACTTCCCGATCACCAGCCGGTCGCCGATGAACGGGAAGAGGTACAGCACGTTCCGCTCGAAATCCTCCGAGTTCTCGGGATCGTCGTAGTACGTGTACTCCCCGACGAAGATCTGCGGGTTCTTGACCGTGTTGCGGATGTAGCAGACCTGCGGAAACCCCGCCATCGGGTGCGGCTCGGCCGGACTCGGCCCGTTCGTGGTACTCATAGGGAACTGGTGAAGAAGATGGAGAAGATGAGGGATGCTCCACGCCTCGCGCGCCGTGTCCGCGGACCAGCCGCCGCATCACACCGCTACTCCGAGTCCGAATGCCGGAGCAGCAGCCGACGAACGGCGGCTTCGCGCCGAGGTTGCCGCGGCTGTTCGGCGCGGGCGACACCGATGCATGACCAGCTACCTGACGAGCATCCCCCGCCGAACAGATGCAGCTACTTCCGTTCCCAGCGCTCGGCGTCGCGGACCTCGTACTTGGTGAGCGTGCGGCGAACGGCTTCTTCCAGGTCGATCTCCATCTGGTTCGCAAGGACGATCACGACGAAGAGGACGTCGGCCAGCTCCAGCGCCACGTCGCCGTCGGGCTCGTCGGCCTTCTTCTTCTTGGGCCCGTACCGGTGGTTCAGCTCGCGCGCCAGCTCGCCCACCTCCTCGGTGAGGCGTGCCAGGTTCACCAGCGGCGGGAAGTAGCCTTCCTTGAACTGGCCGATGTACGCATCCACCTGCTTCTGTATCTCGCTGATCTGCATCGCACCGCGCGGTTCGGAGCCCGTGGGATTCGTGATGGCCGGAAGCTATCCCGCCGCCCCGAGCCGCGACAAGGACGCGCGTTGCCCCCCGGCATCGGCGCATCTAACTTCATCCCGACTATCACGAGTATATCGAGTATCGAGATTTTTCAGGTGAGCTTGCCAGGCGCATCGCGGAAACATCGCTTCCGTGCTCACGCCGAGACCTCGCACCGGGACGGAGCGTTGAGCCAGCCACGCGTGGGCATCATCATGGGCAGCCGGTCGGACCGGGAGACGATGGATGAGGCCGCCCGCGTCCTGGACGAGCTGGGGATCGCGTACGAGATGGAGGTCGTCTCCGCGCACCGCACGCCCGACCGGATGTTCGAGTACGCCGCCGCCGCCGAAGGGCGCGGGCTGGAGGTGATCATCGCGGGGGCGGGCGGCGCGGCGCACCTGCCGGGGATGACGGCCGCGAAGACGGTGCTGCCGGTGATCGGCGTTCCCGTGCTCTCGTCCACGCTCAACGGCATCGACTCGCTGCTCTCCATCGTGCAGATGCCGCGCGGCGTGCCCGTCGCCACCGTCGCCATCGGCAAGGCGGGCGCTGCCAACGCAGGCCTGCTCGCCGCCCGCATCCTGGGCACGCGAGACGAAGCCGTGCGCGCGAAGCTGCACGACCACGCCGCGCGCATGGCCGAAGAAGCGCTCCAGCCGGCGCCGGCCCCGGTGGGCGGATGAGGATGCGCACCATCCTTCCCGGCTCCACCGTGGGCGTGGTGGGCGGCGGGCAGCTGGGCCGCATGCTCGCCATGGAGGCGCGGCGGATGGGCTACCGCACCCTCGTGCTCGACCCGTCGCCGGACTCCCCCGCCGCGCAGGTCGCCGACGAGCAGCTCCGCGCGCCGCTGGACGACCACGACGCCGCGCACGAGCTAGCCCGCCGCTCCGACGTGGTCACGCTGGAGTGGGAGAACGCCGACGTGGGCACGCTGCGCGAGCTGGAAGAGATCGTGCCCGTGCGCCCGGGCCCGCACGTCCTTCAGGTCTGCCAGCACCGCGTGAACGAGAAGGACGCCGTGCGCCGCCTGGGCATCGCCACCGCGCCGTACCGCGCCGTGGTCACCCGCGAGGACCTGGACCGCGCCCTGGCGGACGTGGGCACACCCGCCGTGCTCAAGACCGCGCGCGGCGGCTACGACGGCAAGGGCCAGGCGGTCATCCGCACGCCCGACCAGGCCGACGCCGCCTTTGCCGCCCTCGCCGCCCCCGGCCGCAAGCTGATCCTGGAGGGCTTCGTGCCCTTCCGCATGGAAGTCTCCGTCGTCTGCGCCCGCACGCCCGCCGGGCAGATCGCATCCTTCCCCGTCGCCGAGAACCTGCACCGCAACGGCATCCTGGACACGTGCGTGGTCCCCGCGCCCATCGCGCCCGAGCTGGCGCGCGAGGCCCGCCGCATCGCCGAGGCGCTGGCCGAGGAGCTGGACGTGGCCGGCCTGCTCGCCGTGGAGATGTTCGTCGACGGCGACGACCGGCTGCTGGTGAACGAGATGGCGCCGCGGCCGCACAACTCCGGGCACTACACCTGGGAAGCCTGCGCCGTCTCGCAGTTCGAGCAGCAGCTGCGCGCCGTCTGCGGCCTGCCGCTGGGCTCCACCGAGCTGCTGCGCCCCGCGGCGATGGTGAACCTGCTGGGCGAGGACGGCGGCACCGGCCTGGGCGACCCGCGCGTCGTCGAAGCGCTGGGCGTGCCCGAGGTCGCGCTGCACCTGTACGGCAAGCCCGAGGCGCGCCCCGGCCGCAAGATGGGGCACCTCACCGCCCTGGGCGCCGACGCCGCCGAGGCGCTCGCCCGCGCGCGCCGCGCCCGCCAGCTCATTCGCGGAGGCCGCTGAGCCTCGCCTGCCGCGACGCTGCCACATCCGCCGGCCTACGCGCGCCAGCCGCCGCGCACCTCACCTCTCCCGCCGCGCCCCGCGGGGAAACCGGCCCCGCCGGTCCGTCCGATCGCGTTGGGAGGGATGCGGAAGATGCGAGGCATCCCGCTTCCCATCGGGGTCGATGCGGGTGTGGCGCGAAAGCGGCGGATCGCGCCCCTTGCGTTTCCCACCCGGCGGCGCGAATGTAGATCGACACCCCGAAGACGACCGCGCCGGACACCCCGTTCCACCAGCCGCACACCCCCTGGCCTACGAGGGGGACGCCGGACCCCACCGGCCCGTGCAGAACGCCACCTTTTCCGCTTCGCGCAGCTGGAACAAACCGCGCAGCTCCTGCGTAAGTGACTGGGAGAGCGCGACTCAGCGACATGGGCCATGCATGGCCCACCCCTTGCTATTCGTGGTGGCAGACTCTGCCAAGGAGGACCCGTGATTCTTCACTGCAACTTCGAAGAGCTTCGCGCGCTGGCGGCAGCCGTCGAGCTGATGATGATGGCCGAGGCGGGCCACTCGTCCGACGGCTTCCACGCCTCGCCCGAGGACCTTGCCGAGGCGGAGCGACTACTCCCGCGGCTCATCGGCGACATGAGCATCGAGACGCTGGACGACCAGCGCCACGTGCAGGAAGCCGTCTCCACCATCTGCCGGCTGCTGCTCAACCGCCTGGACGCCAAGGTGGTCGAGTACCACCCGGGCCACGAGGAGGCGGTGGCGCTGTACTTCGACTACGGCTACTCGCGCGTGGTGCTGGACCGGCTGACCCGCATGGGCACCGAGATGGAAGCCATCATCGACCTGATGGGCGGCGGCCGTCCCACCGCCGACCTCGCATCGTCGGTCACCTTCCCGGACTGAGGAGCCGCGATCGGAACCTGATCTCGTCCGAAGCGCCAGAAGGCCCCGCATCGCCAAGCCGATGCGGGGCCTTCGTCTTTTCCGCCGCACCGCATCGACCTCCGGCGTTCCGTATCTCCAGTATGCCCGTCGGGTTAGCAGCACACGCTGGAGGGATGATCGACAGCCGGTCGTGACGGATGAGGCGCATCTCCCTGCCCTGACGGGAGATGCGGGATCGGGTGGAGATCGCCGGGCGGACGCGGCGGGACTTCGTTGAAACCCGGCGGCCGATTCCGTCAACTTTTCGGGGCGTTCGTACGTCTTACAGATGGGAGGCGGCGGTTCGGCGCCTCCGTCCGGGGCCGCACGGGCGCGCTCCGGGCCGGCTACGTCCGAGCGGAGAGCGAGCCATGCGGCGCATCGGCATCATCGGGGCGGGCATCAGCGGGCTGGTGACGGCCAAGACGTTCCTGGAGGAAGGATACGAGGTGGCCGTCTTCGAGACGGAAAGCGAGGTGGGGGGCGTCTGGGCGCGGTCGCGGCGCTACCCCGGCATGGCGACGCAGAACCCGCGCGACACCTACGCGTTCTCGGACTTCGCCATGCCGCGCTCGTACCCGGAGTTCCCCACGGGCGCGCAGGTGCAGGCGTACCTGGCCGCGTACGCGGACCGGTACGGCGTCACGCCGTGCGTCCGCTTCGGAACGCGGGTGGACGAGGTGCGCGCCGAGGGCGACGGCTGGGTGATGCGCACCTCTCCGGTCGATGGCGCCGGCGGGCGGCGCGAGGCGCACCACGTGGACTACGTCGTGGTGGCGAACGGGGTCTTCAACGCGCCGTTCATCCCCCGCACGCCCGGGCTGGACGAGTTCCGCGCGGCCGGCGGCACGGTGCTCCACACCAGCCAGGTCGGCGACGGCGAGGCGCTGCGGGGCAAGCGCGTCGTCGTCGTCGGCTCCGCCAAGTCCGCGACCGACGTGGCGGCCGCCGCGGCGAACCTGGGCGCGCGGACGACGATGGTGTTCCGGCGCGCGGGGTGGAAGATGCCGAAGAAGTGGTTCGGCATGGTGCCGCTGCGCTACGTGCTCACCACGCGCTCGGCCGAGTCGCTCTTCCGCTACCGGACGCTTCGGGGCGGCGAGCGCGTGCTCCACACCGTGGGGCGCCCGCTCGTCTGGGCCTTCTGGCGCGGCGTGGAGGCCATGCTGCGCGCCACCCAGGGGCTGGACCGCTGCGGAATGCGCCCGGGCGACCCCGTGGAGCAGTTCGTGGGCTGCACGCTGAGCCTGGAGACCGACGGCTTCTTCCCCATGGTGCACGAGGGCCGCATCCGCCCCGTGCGCGGCACCGTTCGCGAGGCGCGGCCCGGCGCGGTGGAGCTGGACACGGGCGAGACGGTGGAGGCGGACGTGGTGGTCTTCGGCACCGGCTTCCGGCAGGAGGTGCCGTTCCTGCCAGCGGACGTGCGCGCCCGTATTGTGGACGACGCGGGCGTCTTCCACCTCTACCGCAACCTGGTGCACCCGGACGTGCCCATCCTGGGCTTCGTGGGCTACAACAGCAGCCTCTACTCGCAGCTCACGTCCGAGATCGGGGCGCGGTGGCTGGCGGAGCATTTCCGCGGCGACCTGAAGCTCCCCGCGCGCGACCGCATGCTGCGCGAGGTGCGGGAGCGGCTGGAGTGGCTGCACACCGAGCGGCCGCGGGGCACCGCCAGCGGCACGTGCCTCATCCCCTTCAACTTCCACTACATCAACGACCTGCTGGCCGACATGGGCGCCCGCACCCGCCGCGCGCCGCTCAACCCGGTGCGCGAGTTCCTGCTGCCGGTGGACCCGTCGCTGTACAAGGACCTCAAGGCGGAGCTGGACCTCAAGCGCGTGGCTCCCGCGCCCGCACCGCGCGGCATCCCCGCGCGCACCACCGACACCGCGTCCGCCATGTAGCACACCCCGTCCGTGCCGCTGGTGGCAGAGGCCCCGCATCTCGCGTAAGATGCGGGGCCTCGCCGCGCCTGCGCCTTCCATGCGACGACGGGAGATGCGCATCGCGCGATGAAGGCTCTGCCCTGCCCTGCCGTTCGCCGCACGCGCATCATCTACCGTGAAGACGGGATGCGGAGGATGCGCGGCGGCACGGGACGCGCTACGGGCATCACCGCCGATGTGCGGCGAGGGATGACATCAACACGAGGAAGACGGCGGATGGTCGACGAGATGGAGATCGAGGTGCGGTCCACGGAGCTGGATGCGCTGGGGCACGTGAACAACGCCAAGTACCTGGAATACCTGGAGTGGGGGCGCTTCGAATGGGTGAAGGCGGCGGGCGTGCCCATCGACTCGTTCGGGCGCGGCGGCGTGGGCACGGTCATCGTCAACGTGAACATCAACTACCGCCGGGAAGCCACGATGGGCCAGCGGCTCACCGTGCGCACCTGGCTGGCCAGCATGGGCCGGAGCTCGTTCCGCATCGCGCAGGAGGTGGTGGATGCGGAAGGGCGAACGGTGTGCGACGCCGTCGTCACCTCCGCGATGTTCGACACACGGACCCGCGCGAGCATGCCCATCCCCGACGACCTGCGCGCGAAGTTCGGAGCGCTTGTCCGCGCCACGGACGGCGACGCGGCGGATCGAACGCCTGCGGGTGGCTGAGATGGAGATCGGCGTCTACACTTTCGCGGAGGTCACGCCGGGTGTGCGCGGGGACGCGGTGGACGCGCCCGCGCAACGGCTGAAGGAGCTGCTGGAAGAGATCGAGCTGGCGGACCAGGTCGGCCTGGACGTGTTCGGTGTGGGCGAGCACCACCGGGCGGACTACGCCGTCTCCGCGCCCGCCGTGGTGCTCGGCGCCGCGGCGGCGCGCACGAAGCGCATCCGCCTGACCAGCGCGGTGACCGTGCTCAGCTCCGACGATCCCGTGCGCGTCTTCCAGGACTTCTCCACGGTGGATCTGCTCTCCGGCGGGCGCGCGGAGATCATGGCGGGCCGCGGCTCGTTCGTGGAGTCGTTCCCGCTCTTCGGCTACGACCTGGGCGACTATGACGAGCTGTTCGCGGAGAAGCTGGACCTGCTGCTGAAGCTGCGGGAGAGCGAGCGCGTGACGTGGTCCGGCGAGCACCGGGCGGTGATCGACGACCTGGGTGTCTACCCTCGCCCGGTGCAGGAGCCCATCCCGGTGTGGCTTGCCGTGGGCGGCACGCCGCAGAGCGTGGTCCGCGCCGGAACGCTGGGCCTGCCGCTGGCTCTCGCCATCATCGGCGGGCAGCCGGAGCGGTTCGCGGGGCTCATCGAGATGTACCGTGAGGCCGGCCGCCGGGCGGGGCATGACGCGTCGAAGCTGCGCGTCGGCATCAACTCGCACGCGTTCGTCGGCGATTCGTCGCAAGGCGCGGCCGACACGTTCTTCCCACCGTACGCGGCGGTGATGACGCGCATTGGGCGGGAGCGCGGGTGGCCGCCGACCACGCGCGCGCAGTTCGACGCGGGCCGGGCGCTGCGGGGCGCGCTCGTGGTGGGTAGCGTGCAGGAAGTGATCGACAAGATCCTCTTCCAGCACGAGATCTTCCGCCACGACCGCTTCCTCGCGCAGCTCACCGTGGGCGTCATGCCGCACGCGCAGGTCATGCGCGCCATCGAGCTTCTCGGCACCGAAGTCGCCCCCGTCGTCCGCCGCGAGACGGCGAGCGACCCGCCATCGCCCGATCCGCCATCCAGCGACTGAGCGTCGGGCGTGGGACGGCTTCCGGGAGATGTGATTCGCGTCCGCCCCGCGGGCTGAGATTTGCTGAGTGGACGGCCGCGAGCGAGGCGCATCGCACATCATCACACCCGAGCATCAACGACAGGCGAGGAGCCGAATGGGATTCGACCAGTACCACGAGCCGCCCGAGGAGCTGTCGCAGGAGACCCGCACCTTCGCCCGCATGATCCTGGGCCTCATCGAGGAAGCCGAGGCGATCGACTGGTATGAGCAGCGCATCTCGCTGGAGAAGGACGAGACCGCGCGTGCCATCATGGAGAACTCGCAGAAGGAAGAGTTCAAGCACTTCTCCATGGACCTGGAATGGCTGCTCCGCCACAAGCCCGTGTGGCGCAAGATCGCCAAGGGCGTGCTTTTCAAGAATGGCGACATCGTGGAGCTGGGCGAGAACGCCGAAGAAAGCGCCGACTGACCCTCGCTCCGGGGTCCGGCAGACCGGATCGCGTCGATCCGTTCGGGAGATGCGCGGCGAGCGGACACTACGAAGCCCGCCTCGATTTTGACGAGGTGGAGCGGTACGGAATGCGGTGAGGATCGGGAGATGCGCTGCCGGCCGGCAGGGCTGCCGTCCGTCGATGCGAGCGAAAGCGGCCCCGTCGCGCGTGGTGCGTGACGGGGCCGCTTCGTCCGGCTACTCCTCGACTTCGGGCTCGGCCTCGGCGGCCAGCTCCGGGTCGATCTCCAGCTCCTCGAGCGGCAGATCGTCGGTCGGAACGGCGGCGGGGGAAGAGCCGCGCTGCATGTTCCACAGGATCGACGTCGCCTCTTCCAGCAGCTCGGGGCTGAGGCGCGGGTAGAAACTGCGGGCGCGCTCCTCGATCTCGATGCGGCTCGCGCCGGGGCTCAGCGCGGCGCGCAGGGCCAGTACGCGCGAATCGCGCAGGGCGGCGGCGGTCTTCGTTTCGCGGCGCTGACGAGCAGCCGCCATCTCGGCGGCAAGATCGATCTCAACCAAGTGCAACCTCCATTAGGAATGGCGGAGGGCCTCCGCCGTGCCGTGTAGTCTGCAACCAATATAACATGGCGCACCAGCCCCGTTCACCCCCGCCTCGCGGCCGGAAGCTGCCGGCGCTGCGCCGATCGGCCGCGGACAACGGCGCGGGCGATGGCTTCGGCGCCTGCGTTCGCGTAGAAGCTGATCGGGCGGCGCACACCAACGACGTCCGACGAGGGCTCCGTCCGCAGCGTGGGAACGGAAGCGATCACTACGACGCAGGGGCCGGTCTCCCGGCCCCTGCGTGCATCGCATCTACCGAATCGGCGGTCTTACAGCTCCACCAGATCCTCGTACGTCTCCGGGCGACGGTCGCGGAAGAACTGCCAGGTGTTGCGCACCTCGCGGATCTGGTCCAGGTCCAGGTCCGCTACGATGAGCTCCGTCTGGTCGCGCGAGCCCACCGCCAGCATCTGCCCGCGCGGGCTGCAGAAGTAGCTCTGGCCGTAGAACTCGCCGATGTTCCACGGCGCCTCGGTGCCCACCCGGTTGATGGCGCCCACGAAGTACGCGTTCGCCACCGCGTGCGCCGGCTGCTCCAGCTTCCACAGGTACTCCGAGAGGCCGGCGACCGTGGCGGACGGGTTGAACACGATCTCCGCCCCGTTCAGGCCCAGCGCCCGCGCGCCCTCGGGGAAGTGCCGGTCGTAGCAGATGTACACGCCGATGTCCGCATACGCCGTCTTGAACACCGGGTAGCCCATGTTGCCGGGCTTGAAGTAGAACTTCTCCCAGAAGCCGGGCGCGCAGTGCGGGATGTGGTTCTTCCGGTACTTGCCCAGGTACGAGCCGTCCGCGTCGATCACCGCGGCGGTGTTGTAGTAGACGCCCGTCGTCTCCTCCTCGTAGATCGGCACCACGATCACCATCCGGTGCTTGGCGGCGATCTCCTGCATCAGCTTCGTGGTTGGGCCTTCGGGGATGCGCTCGGTCGCGTCGTACCACTTGGTGGACTGCTCGGCGCAGAAGTACGGGCCGGTGAAGATCTCCTGCATGCAGATGATCTGCACACCCTGGCGCCCGGCCTCTTCCAGAAGCTCCACGTGCTTGGCGAGGTTGGCTTCGCGGATCTGATCGACCGGCAGGTCGGTGGAGCAGGCGTTCGTGGCCTGGATCAGGCCGCACTTCACAACACGGGGCATGGACCGGCTCCTTCGCAGCACAGGGCGTGGGTGTGGATCGGGGGAGATGCGCGGCGTCGTGCCCGCATCTGAGTCGTCGGACCGAAGACGCTACGCGGGCTGGGCGTCGCGCCGGCCGCGCATGAGCGCCAGGTACAGCACGAAGCTGATGATGAAGGTCACGAACCAGGCGTACGTGTACAGGTGGTCGAAGAAGTTGGGATTGGCCACGCGGCCGCCGGGCGTCATGGCCGCGCGGATGAAGCCGGGCACGACGGGAAGGATGGCCACGACGAGCGCCACCATCGCCCGCGGGTTCCAGCCGCCGCGGTAGCTGTAGCGGCCGTTCTCGCGGAACAGGTCGGCCAGGTCCAGCTTCTGCTTGCGCAGCACCCAGTAGTCGGCGATGAGGATGCCGCCCAGCGCGCCCATCAGGCTGGAGTAGCCGATCAGCCAGGTGAAGATGTACGCCGACGCATCCGAGTACAGCTTCCACGGCATCATCAGGATGCCGATCACGGCGGTGATCAGCCCGCCCGTGACGTAGCTGATGCGGCGCGGGCTCAGGTTGGAGAAGTCGTTCGCGGGGCTGACGACGTTGGCCGCCATGTTGGTGTGCAGCTGTGCCGCCAGCACCACCAGCGCCCCCGCGATGATCACCGCCTTCGAGCCGATGCGGGCGACGACCTCGATGGGATCCCAGATGGCGTGCCCGTACATGACGATGGTCGCGCTCGTCACCGCCACGCCGATGAAGGCGAACGCCGTCATCGTGGTCGGCAGGCCCATCGCCTGCCCCAGCGCCTGCGAGCGCTGGCTCTTCGCGTAGCGCGTGAAGTCCGGGATGTTGAGGCTGAGCGTGGCCCAGTAGCCCACGTTCGCCGTGAGCGCTGCGGGGAACAGCGCCCAGAAGTCGCCGTGCCCCTTCTGCAGCCGCTGGCTCTCGTTGAGGATGTGGCCCAGCCCGCCGCCGTGGATCACGGCCCAGATCAGGATGGCCGTCGCGCCCGTCATCAGCACGGGCGCCGCGAGGCTGCCCAGGTGCTTGATGCCCTCCACGCCGCGGGCGATGATCGCCACCTCCAGCAGCCAGAACGCCGCGAACGCGATCGCCTTGCCTGCCGCCAGCGACTGCCAGCCCGGCCACGCCGCCGCCATCAGCGAGTCCAGCGCCAGCGCGCCGATCCACGTCTGGATGCCGAACCATCCGCACGCGACGACGGCCCTGAGCATCGCCGGCACGTTCGCGCCGACCGTGCCGAACGCGGCGCGGCACATCACCGGGAAGCTGATGCCGTACTTCGTCCCGGCGTGCGCGTTCAGGATCATGGGCACGAGGACGACGCAGTTGCCCAGGAGGATAGTGAGCATCGCCTGCCACCACGTCATCCCCTCCTCCATCAGCCCCGACGCCAGCGTGTAGGTGGTGATGACCACCGACATGCCGATCCACATCGCCGCGATGTTGTAGGTGCTCCACGTGCGCCGGGAGAGCGGCGTGGGCGCCAGGTCCTCGTTCCACAGCTTGCTGCCGGACAGGTCCTCGTGCGTCTCTACGAATTCGCTCGGCGCGGCGACCGCGCCGGGTGAGATCACGCTCATGCGGGGCTCGGTGGGGTGCGGGAAGGGGTCAGCCGGCGCGGGCCGGCTCGCGCTTGGTAGCCTGCAGGCCCGCCGTGGTGCGCGGGAGCCACTTGCCGCGGCCCTCCTGCCCCACCACGCGGTAGTCGTCCACGATCACGTCGCCGCGCGAGAGCGTGGTCCGCGCGAAGCCGGCCAGGTCCCAGCCCTCGAACGGCGACCAGTCCGCATTCGTCTCCAGCTCGGCCGGGTCGACGGTGTGCGTGCGGTCCGGGTGGATGATGGCAAGGTCCGCGTCCGCGCCCACCGTGATGCCGCCCTTGCGCGGGAAAAGCCCCATCGCCTTCGCCGGGCCGGTGGAGAGCTTGTCGCACATCTGCTCGATGGTGATGCGCCCCGCCTTCACGCCGTGCGTGTAGGTGAGCGGCAGCAGCGTCTCCAGGCCCGGCATCCCCATGGGGATCTTGGTCCAGTCGCCCTCCCACATCGCCTTCTGCTCGCGCGTGAACGTGCAGGTGTCGGTGGAGATGGCGGTGACGGTGCCGTCCTTGATGCCCTTCCACAGCCGCTCGCTGTCCGCCGGCTTCTTGAGCTGCGGGCAGCAGGCGAAGAGATGCCCGTCCTCGCGGTCGAACACGGAGTCGTCCAGCACCAGGTACTGCACGCACGTCTCCGCGATCACCGGGACGCCGCGGGCCTGCGCGGCCTGGATGATCTCCGTCCCCTCCGCCGTGCTCATGTGCACGATGTAGAGCTGGCCGCCGGTGACCTCGCTCCACGCGACCGCGCGCTGGATCGCCTCGGCCTCGATGAAGTTGGGGCGGGTGATGCGGTGCAGCGCTGCGCCGTGCTCCTTCATCAGCTCCGGCGTGTGGTGGCGCGCGATCAGCTCGTCCAGCACGCGCGACGACTCGGCGTGCACGAGCAGCATGGCGCCCAGGTCGCGCATCTTCTCCAGCGTGCCGAACATGGCGCGATCGTCGGACTGCCAGCCCTCGGACTCGTAGATCATGAACTCCTTGAAGGTGGTGAAGCCCCGCTCCACCATGCCCTCGATCTGGTCCTTGTGCTCGTCCCAGCGCGTGATGCAGATGTGGAAGGTGTAGTCGATCAGCGCCTTCCCTTCCGCCTTCTTCATCCACGCGTCCGCCGCGTCGGCCAGCGAGTCGCCCGCGTACGGGATCGCGAAGTCGATCAGCGTGGTCACGCCGCCGCGCGCCCCGGCCCGCGTCCCGCTGCGGTAGTCGTCGCTCGACGTGGTGCCGCAGAAGGGCAGCTCCAGGTGCACGTGCACGTCCAGCACGCCGGGAATCACGTAGTGCCCCGCGGCGTCGATCACCTGCGCATCGCCCGCGTCCAGCGCCTCGCCGAGCGCCACGATCTTCTCGCCCGCGATGCCCACGTCGCCCACGAACGTGCCCGCCGGCGTCACCACGGTCCCGCCACGCACCACCTTGTCGAGTCTCATCGCGCAGTTCGCTTCCGGAGAAGGGTCACGTCGTTAGATGGGAAGATGCGGATCGGCCGAACGCCGAAGCCACTCGGTAGACGCGCCGAATCGGGTGCCATCGAGAGGCAGAGTTCGCTTAAGCCGAAACGATCAGGCCGCCGATGGTCCGCCGGTGGTATGAAACCACCGGCTTGGAACTGCGGTCGTCCTGCGGACGAGGCTCCACATCCACCCCAGCTCCCCCGCAGTTGCCGAAGCATCGGAGCTTCGATGCCTGCGACGCGCTCCACCGCTTGAGCCACGAAGATGCCGGTCCGCAGGACCATCGCAGTTCATAGCCGGGCGTTTTATACGCCCGGCGATTCGTCGCGACGGCGTCGACGAGAGCGGGAAGAGACGCATCCAAGACTCCTCGGATGCCCCTCATCTCCCGAACCGCATCTCACCCCTGCTCGATCTTCGTGAGGGCGCGGTCGATCACGTCGATCGCGAAGTCGGCGTCCTCGGCGGTGATGCACATGGGGGGCTTGATGCGGACGACGTTGCCGTCCAGCCCGCCCTTGCCGATCAGCACGCCCATCTCGCGGCACAGCTCCAGCAGCTCCAGCGTCTCCTGCTTGGCCGGCTCGCGGGTGCCGCGGTCGCGGACGAGCTCCATCCCCAGCATCAGCCCCATGCCGCGCACGTCGCCGATCAGCCGGTACTTGTGCATCAGCGCCTCCAGCCCCGCCTTGAGCCGCCCGCCCACCACGCGGGAGTTTTCCTGCAGGCCGTCCTCGTCGATCACGTCCAGCACGGCCATGCCCGCCGCCATGCTCACCGCGTTGCCGCCGTACGTGTTGAAGTGCACGCGCTGGCTCAGCGTCTCCGCGATCTCGCGCGTGGTGGTCACGGCCGCGAGCGGGATGCCGTTGCCGATGCCCTTCGCCATCGTGACGATGTCCGGCACCACGTCCCAGTTCTGGAATCCCCAGTAGTGCTCGCCCGTCCGCCCGAAGCCCGTCTGCACCTCGTCCGCGATACACAGGCCGCCCGCCGCGCGCACGGCCCCGTACGCCTCGCGGAAGAAGTTGGGCGCCGACGTCGTCGCGCCGCCCACACCCTGGATGGGCTCGGCGATGAACGCGGCGATCTTACCCGGCGTGGAGTAGCGGACGAGGTCGCGGATGTCGTCCACCGTCCGCGTCGCCACCTCTTCCGGCGTGCCCGTGAACGGGCTGCGGAACGGGTCCGGATTGACGGCGTGGTGGATGCCGTCCGGCCGCACGCCCGGGTACTTCCACGTGGAGTGCGACGTGAGCTGCATCGTGGACGGCGACGCACCGTGGTAGGCGTTGCGCAGGGCGATCACGTCGTGGTTGCCGGTGTACAGGCGTGCCATCATGATCGCCAGGTCGTTCGCCTCGCTGCCGCTGTTCACGAAGTAGGTCACGTTCAGCCCGTCAGGCATCTTGGACGCGAGCTTCTTGGCGAACTGCGGAAGGTGCGGGTGCAGGTAGATGGTCGTGGCGTGCTGCAGCGTCTCCGTCTGCCGCTTCACCGCGCCCACGACTTTGGGATGGCAGTGGCCGCACGAGACCGTGACGATGCCGGCGAACATGTCCAGGTAGCGCTTGCCCGTCTCGTCGAAGAGCCACTGCATGTGGCCCTCCACGATCATGATTGGGTCGCGGTACAGGGTGAAGACCGCAGGGTTCACGTACTCGCGGCGCATGGCCAGCACCTCGGCGCGCGAGGGGCCAGTGTACGGGCGCGGGCGGTGGTCGCTCGCAGGCATCTGCACGGTGGGCTCGGTCAGCAGGTCGGTCATGGCGCGCTCGCAGAAGAGAAAGGCACGCCGGGAGATGCGGGAACGCCGTCTCCCGGCGATGTCCATCGATGGATGAAGGTCCTGCCGGGGCGTCAGACCGCCGCCGTCACCTCGGCCGCAGCGGGGGCGTAGCCCTCGGCCTCGTAGCCGCCGTGGTACTCGTCGGCCGCGGGGCGGCGGATCTGCGACTGGCGCACCACGCGGTCGCGCCGCAGCCCTCGGAAGTCCTCCACCGTCTTCCATCCCTTGTCCGCGTTACGCTCCAGGAACTCGCTGAGCCCGCTGACCAGGTTGCGGATCACGTTCGGGCCCACCGCGCTGTCCAGCATGGCCGCCGTGCACACCTGCACGGTGCCCGCGCCGAGGAGGAAGTAGCTGAGCGCCTGCGTGAAGTCGCTCACGCCGCCGATGGCCGAGAACGCCTTGTCCGGGAACGCCTGCGTCATCTTCGCCATGTTCGCGAGCGACATCGGGAGGATCGCCGGGCCGCCCAAACCGCCGCTGGAGACCAGGCCGTCCACGTTGATCTCGAACTCCAGGGAGTTCGGGTCGATGAGCGGCAGCGAGGGGAAGGTGTTCGACGAGACCACCGCGTCGGCCCCGCTGCGGAAGCAGGCGCCGGCCTCGACCACGATGTCCGCCGTCGCCGGGGTGAGCTTGCACCAAACGGGGATCTTCGCGACCTCCTTGACGGCGGCCGCGGTGGACGAGACGAGCTCCTGGTCCTTGCCCAGGTTGGCGCCCATGTCCTTCCGGTCCATGTGCGGGCAGGAGAAGTTCAGCTCCAGCCCGTCCGCCCCGGCGTCCTGGCATCCTTCCGCGAGGAGCTGCCAGTTGCGCATCTCCGCGTCGCTGCCCGAGCCGGCCATGATGGAGGCGATGAGCACGCGGTCGGGATACTGCGCCTTGATGTTGCGGATGCGCGGCAGCCACCAGTCCAGCGCCTTGTCGCTGATCAGCTCCCAGTTCCACGACGAATGTAGCGCCGCGCCGGGCATCTTCTTCATCGACACGCGGTTGGTCGCCGCCTCGGTGCGCATGAACTTGGTCTTCGCGCCGTAGACGTTCACCACCGGGTGCAGGCCGATGGTCTTCGCCACCACCCCGCCCCATCCGTACTCGAAGGCGCGCAGGATGTTGGCCTCGCTCTCCGTCGGCGGCGCCGACGAGAGGAGGAACGGATTGGGGAAGTGGATGCCGGTGAAGTCGACCGAAGTGTCTGCGCTCATCTCGCCCTCCAAGGGTTCGGCACGTCCGCCGCGCATCTCGCGAGATGCCGGGCGGTGCGGATTCTACAGCACTCGATCAGGCCCTACGACATCCAGTTGACGCCCGCCTCGCGGTTCCACTTGGTTGTCATCTTCTTGCTCTGCGTCCAGAACTCGATGGAGCCGCGCCCGGTGATGTCGCCCACGCCGAACTTGCTGTCGTTCCAGCCGCCGAACGAGAAGGGCTCACGCGGCACCGGCACGCCCACGTTCACGCCCACCATGCCCGCGCTCGCGCGGTCCATGACGTAGCGCGCCATGCCGCCGCTCTCGGTGTAGACCGACGCCGCGTTGCCGTACGGCGACGCGTTCTCCACGCGGATCGCCGCGTCCACGTCGGGCGTGCGGACGATGGCGAGCACCGGCCCGAACACCTCCTCCTGCGCGATCTTCATCTCCGGCGTCACGTGGTCGATGATGGTCGGCCCCACGTAGAACCCGCCCTCCTGGCCTTCCACGACGGTGTTCCGGCCATCGACGAGCACCTTCGCCCCCGCCGCCTCGGCCTCCGCGATGTAGCGCTCGATCCGCTCCTTCGCCTGGGCGGAGATGACCGGGCCGAGCGTCTTGCCCGGCACCACGTCGCGCACGACCTCCACGAGACGCTGGACGACGCGGTCCACGTCCGAGACGCCCACCATGACCGAGGCGGCCATGCAGCGCTGGCCCGCGCAGCCGGACATGGAGGCGACCACGTTGCTGGCCGTCATCTCCACGTCCGCGTCCGGCAGCACGATCAGGTGGTTCTTCGCGCCGCCCAGGCACAGCGCGCGCTTGAGCGTGGCCGTCGCGCGGCGGTAGACGATCTTCGCCACCGCCGTGGAGCCGACGAAGGAGACGGCGGAGATCCCGGGATGGTCGCAGATGGCCTCCACCGTCTCGCGCCCTCCGTGCACCACGTTGAAGACGCCCTCGGGCAGCCCCGCCTCGCGCAGCAGGTCCGCGATGCGGCCGGCGCTGAGGGGGACCAGCTCGCTGGGCTTGAGGATCATGCAGTTGCCCAGCATCAGGGCGTTCGGCATGCTCCAGTTGGGCACCATGTTGGGAAAGTTGAAGGGCGTGATCGACGCGACCACGCCCACCGGGTGCCGGTCGGTGCGGCACTCCACCCCCTTGCTCACCTCCATGACCTCGCCCGCCATCATCTGCGGCAGCGAACAGGCGAACTCCGTCA
The DNA here is from genome assembly GCA_035696245.1 of Longimicrobiaceae bacterium. Lineage (NCBI taxonomy): Bacteria > Pseudomonadati > Gemmatimonadota > Longimicrobiia > Longimicrobiales > Longimicrobiaceae > Longimicrobiaceae bacterium. The sequence continues at coordinate 20,072 of DASRQW010000306.1, forward strand.
GCTCCATCGACTTGAGGACCTCAGCCTGCGCCTCGCCCCACACCTTGCCGTTCTCCTCCTGCACCAGCGCCGTCAGCTCGTCCAGGTTCTGCTCCAGCAGGTTGCGGTAGCGGTAGAAGATCTGCGCCCGCTCCTTGATGGGCGTGGCCGACCAGCCGGGAAACGCGCGCTGGGCAGACTTCACCGCCTGGTCCACCTCTTCCTGCGACGACAGTGGCACGCGGGAGATGACCTGCCCCTCGGCCGGGTTGAACACGTCCAGGTGGCGCAGGTCCTGGGTGTCGACGAAGCGGCCGTCGAGGAAGTTGCGGACGTCGGGATATTTCATGGATGAGCGGGCGATGCGGCTGCGCGCCGGACCCGGAGCGGGCCCTGCGTTCGGTCGCGGAATGTGGAGTCTGGTGGAGTCCGGCGGATGAGGGATCGGCCGGGCCCTGTAACGGGCTTCCTGCTAGGCTACCAGCCCGGCCGGAGCGTGTCAACCCCGTCTTGCCCACGCACTTCGGCGAGCGCTTACAAACGTTCGTTCGATGCGCTCGATACGCGCCGGGCGGCAGATCGTTGCACGAACGTGACGACGATCGGAAAGTGCCGCCCGCTCAGTACCCGGAGGGGTTGAAGGGGGTGACGCCGCCCCAGGTGTGGAGAACGACACCCACCTCCTCCATCCAGTTCTGCCATCCGTCCACTGGAAGCCAGATCTCCTGCCCGGCCACGTTCACCTTCGTGCCGTGGGGGTTCCAGAACGACACTCCCCATACCGCCTCGCCCTGCACCACTTGCGCCGCGAAGTAGCCCTGGTGCACCTTGCCCGTGGCCGTCACCACCGCGTTGCGGATCTCCCCGTGCTCCGACCCGCCGAGCCCCGTGTTCGGCGAGTAGAAGTAGCTGCCGTTGAACCGGTATTTCCGCCAGGCCGTCGGCACCTGCACGACCGGCTGCTGCACCTGGGGCGGCTGGAATACCGGCTGCTGGACCACCGGCTGCTGCACGGCGACGGACGATGAGGTGGAGGTCGTCACTCCCTGCATCTCCACCACCACGTCGTCGCGGTCGTCGTCGCTGAGCTGCGCCTCGAACTCGCCGTCGTCCGCGTCCTCCTCGTCCTCGTCGCTGTCGGGGTCTTCAACGAAGCTCAGCACCCCCAAGGTGATGCCCTTCATCGCCTCTATGTCCGTCTTGGAGGTCTTCGTGTTCACGACCGCGGGCCCGTCGAGCGCGCCCTGGATCAGCATCTCCTTGATCAGGTTCAGCAGCCGCTCCTTCGTCTTGGGCCCGGAGATCTTCTTCGCCGCGGTCTTCCCGCGCTTGTTGGCGTTGCGGTACTCCAGGTGATCGTTCTGCACGCCCGTGAAGCCGCCCAGGACGGCGGCGACGATCGCCGCCGCGGTGGCGGTGCCGCCGTTGGCCGTCACGAACTCCTGGATGAGGATCTTCTGCTCCAGTGCCGCATCCACCTCCGAGGTCACGACCAGGTCGTACTCGTCCGGTGCGTTGTCCCAGTGGCCGTCGGTGCCCACCGGCTTGCCGTTCTTGAGTAGGCGGTAGGTCATCGTCTTGGGCACGCCCACCCGGCGCCAGGTGCCCGCGTCGGCGCGGTAGTGCGCGGTCACCTCCACCTCGTCCACCTTCTTTTTCTTCTTCATCGCTCCCGCCAGCCTCTCCAGCACGCGCCAGGGGCCGGACTGCTGGTTGAGGCTCCACTGCGGGACGATGTTCCACTCCTCGTCCGCGCCGCCCATCTCCGCCGCCATCATGTGGCCGCGGTCGTACGTGCCGCTGTACATGATCTCGTCGTCCACCGTGCGGGCGGAGCCGGGGAGCTTGCGTACCTTGGCGTAGCTCTTGTGGAGGCTGGTGAGCACCAGCGGGTTGGGCGTGGCGCCGCGCTTGTTGTCCTCGATCCGGCCCCGGACCCGCGTGGGCCGCTTGGCGGGGACCGTCACGGCCTGGCCCACCGGGTCCATCGGGTGGCGGTACGTGACCGAGACGTTCTCGTCTTCGTGCTCCAGCACCTCGCGCTGCAACACGGAACCGTTGGGTGCCCGGCGCGCCGAGAGCATGCGCGCCACCGCGGCGTTTCCCGCCGTCCGCTGAAGGTGCAGCACGTCGCGGGGGGAAAGCTGCCCCGCCACCGCCCGCCGCAGGACGGAAGCGTGTTCGGGAGATGGAATCGCGCCCACGGCAGGCACGGACACGGGCGATCGGCGCTCCGAGTCCTTTCCCTGCCCTACGCTGAGCTTCTGCCGGCTGGGTTCCATGCGTGTGCGCGATGAGGTGGGTCGGGTGGGGTTCCGAAGCCAGGCTTCGCGAGAGGCGTGAGACGCCTCCCCGCCCGAGTGCGAGCGCTCAGCCTTCCAGCACTCGCTTCATCTGGTCGAGCCGGTCCTTCCAGATGGCCTTGAGGCGAGCAGCCTCTTCCTCGGTGCCGATCTTCATGTGGTCGACCGCGACCGAGCTCTTGGCTTCCCCCTTTGCCGTGAACCGCACGTCGACCGTCGTGCCGTCAGCCCAGCGGGCGCGGACGGACTTGCCCGGCGTGCTGCCGCGAATCTCCAGCGGCTCTGGAAGCCAGCGCGCGCGCACCATGTCGTCCGTCCACACAGCGGAGAGCACGTCGGCGGAGACGTTGACGGTCTTGCTGCCGTAGGCGCGGTAGCCATCCACCGGCGGACCCGCCTCTGCGGCACGTTCGGACCACGACTTGGTGGATGCGGCGACGGCCGCGCGGAGCAGGTCGTGCAGCGCGGGATCGTCCAGCATCTCCGCCGACTTGATCTTCACGTGGCGCGCGGCCTTGCCCGTGCCCTCCAGCAGGCCGGTCGGATCGGGCAGGTCCGCGCCCACGAGCTGGATGTTGACGCGCTCCCGGTGCGGCGCCACACCGAACACCATCGCGTTCATCCCCGCCGATTTTCCAAACGTGATGATCTTCCAGCCCGTGTGCGCCTTCTCCACCGCGCCCGGCAGGATGCGGCGCGCCAGATCGCACGTCCGCAGCGCGAGATCGCGCACCTCGGGCGAGCAGCCGGCGAGCAGGTCTTCGATGGTGGCTTCGGGCATCCGTTTCCTCAGGCGGCGTGGACCTCTACGTACTCGCTGCTCGCGGCGGGAGGCGGCACCGGCAGCCCATCTTCGTGCAGCGACTCGATGTGCATCTCGATCGCCTCCTGGATAAGCTCCAGTGCCTCGGCCCGTGTCTCGCCGACCGCGACGCATCCCGGCAGGTCCGGAACATGAGCGCCGTAGCTGTTCCTTCCGCGCTCCACCACGACCATATAACGCATCCAACGCCTCCTGCGGCTACGTGATTCCCAGATCCGCTCGCCGGGCACGACTCAGCGCAACCCCGCCTGCTTCAAGATACTGAGCATCGTTCCGGGCGGAAGGTCCAGGGACGGCTTGCCAGCAACGGTCACCGTTCCGGGCTTCAAGGGGTGTTTCAGCTGGCGATGACTACCACGCATACGAGCGAGATACCACCCGTCCCCCTCGAGAAGCCGCAGCACGTCCCTCACGTTCATCGGCGGGAGCTCCGCGGCTCACAGCGGGATGTTGGCGTGCTTCTTTGGCGGGTTGGAGTCGCGCTTGTTCTTGAGCATGTCGAAGGCGCTGACGATGCGGGCGCGGGTCTCGCGCGGGTCGATCACGTCGTCCACGTAGCCGCGCGCGGCGGCGGCGAACGGGTTTGCGAAGCGTTCGGCGTATTCCTGCTGCTTCGCCTCGGCCGCGGCGGCGGGGTCCTCGGCGGCGGCGATCTCGCGGCGGTACAGGATCTCCACGGCGCCCTTGGCACCCATCACCGCGATCTCGGCGGTGGGCCAGGCGTAGTTGATGTCACCGCGGATGTGCTTGCTGCTCATCACGTCGTACGCGCCGCCGTACGCCTTGCGGGTGATGATGGTCACCTTGGGCACCGTGGCCTCGCAGAAGGCGAAGAGCAGCTTGGCGCCGTGGCGGATGATGCCGCCGTGCTCCTGCGCCACGCCGGGCAGGAAGCCGGGCACGTCCTCGAACGTGAGCAGCGGCACGTTGAAGCAGTCGCAGAAGCGGACGAAGCGCGCCGCCTTCACCGCCGCGTCTATGTCCAGCACGCCCGCCAGCACCGCCGGCTGGTTCGCCACGATGCCCACCGAGTGGCCGCCCACGTGGGCGAAGCCGCAGAGGATGTTGCCGGCGTAGTCCGCGTGTACCTCGTAGAACTCGCGGTCGTCCACCACGCGCCGGATGACGTCGTGCATGTCGTACGGCTTGTTCGGATGGTCGGGCACGATGTCCAGCAGCTCCTCGTCGGCCCGGTCGAACGCGTCGTCGGTGGGCTTGAACGGCGGGTCGTCGGTGTTGTTCTGCGGGATGAACTCGAAGAGGTGGCGGATCTTGTGGAGGCACTCCACCTCGCTCTTCACCGCGAAGTGCGCCACGCCGCTTTTGGCCGCGTGCGTGGCCGCGCCGCCCAGCTCCTCCATCGTCACGTCCTCGTGCGTGACCGTCTTCACCACGTTGGGGCCGGTCACGAACATGTAGCTCGTGCCCTGCACCATGTAGATGAAGTCGGTGATGGCGGGCGAGTACACCGCGCCGCCCGCGCACGGCCCCAGGATCGCGCTGATCTGCGGCACCACGCCCGACGCGAGCGTGTTGCGCAGGAAGATGTCCGCGTAGCCGCCCAGGGAGACGACGCCCTCCTGGATGCGCGCGCCGCCGGAGTCGTTGAGGCCCACGACCGGGGCGCCGTTCTTGAGCGCCATGTCCATGATCTTCACGATCTTGGCCGCGTGCGTCTCGGAGAGCGAGCCGCCGAAGACCGTGAAGTCCTGCGAGAAGACGTAGATGAGGCGGCCGTGGATGGTGCCGTAGCCCGTGACCACGCCGTCGCCCAGGTACTTCTCGTCCGCCAGCCCGAAATCGGTGGCGCGGTGGGTGACGAAGCGGTCCAGCTCCACGAACGAGCCCTCGTCGAGCAGCACGTCCAGCCGCTCGCGCGCGGAGAGCTTGCCGCGCTCGTGCTGCGCCTTGATGCGCTTCTCGCCGCCGCCCAGCTCCGCCTGGCGGCGCAGCGACTCCAGGTGCTCCAGCTTCTCCCGCATCGACATCGAGCGTCTTCCGTGGTCTCGGGTGTTGGCCGTTCTCGCCCGCCGGCGACGAAAGGCGGCAATCTAACTCGCGGCCCGCGCTCCCGCACGTACGCGGCGGCGTCTTACCGTCCGCTGAATCCTCCCACCCGGCGCCGACGTAGGGCGGGCAAGCCGCGCTCCGGCCCGTATCGCGGAAGCGGCTGCATCTACAGAAACTCACTCCGACAGAACAGGCGGGAGGCCGAGATGGCGAAGAGCTTTGGCGAACGGATCGTGGGCGCGGCGATGCTGGACGTGGCTACGTACGAGGAGGTCGAGGCGGACGTCACCGCCACGCCGCAGGCCGCGGGCGTGGTCGCCCTGGTTGCCGCGGCCGGAGCCATCGGGGGGATGCACGGCGGCGGGCACGGCATGATCGGCGGCATCGTCACGGCCTTCATCGGCTGGGCGGTGTGGTCCGGCGTGACCTACCTGGTGGGCACCAAGCTGTTCGACGGCACGGCGGACTGGGGCGAGATGCTGCGCACGCTAGGCTTCGCGCAGGCGCCGGGGCTGCTGGGCGTGCTGGCCTTCCTGCCGCTCCTGGGCAGGCTGGTGGCGGTGGTCGTCGGCATCTGGTCGCTGGTCGCGTGCATCGTCGCCATCCGGCAGGCCCTGGACATCTCGACCGGCAAGGCGATCGCGACGGCCGTGGTGGCGGTGATCGCGATGGCCTGTGTCGGCATGCTGCTCGCGATCCTCGGCATCGGCGCCGGTTTCGCTGCCTTCAGCATCGTCCATTGATGGCGAAGCCGACGGGCTGAGCGCCACAAGGCTAGACGGAGACGGGGCACGAGATCGCATCTCGTGCCCCGTCTTCTTCTATCCATCGAAGTTCGCGCATCTCCCGGTCCATGGTGATGCTGGCGGCCGGCCCGACGATCCCCGCCCGCCGGTGGGCTACTGTAGCTGATACGTGATGGGGATGGTGACGTGGACGGGGACGGGCTTGCCCTTCACCTTCGCGGGATGGAAGCGCATCACCTGCACGACCCGCGCAGCGGCCTCGTCGAACTGCGGGTAGCCGCTGGACTGCGACACGCCGTAGCCGATGGGCATGCCGTTGGCGCCCACCACGAACTCCACCTCGACGGTGCCGGAGATCCCGCCGTCGCGAAGCAGCGGCGGATACGTGCTGTTGGCGGCCTGCTGCACCGCCGCCGCGTTGGCAAGACTGGGCTGCTCCTCGATGGCGGAAAGCTCGTAGACGCCGTGCTCGTCCGGGCCCATGGGCGGCAGCGGTGCCGCATTCCTCGCCGCCTCGCTGTCGGAGACCTCGACGTAGTCCACCAGCTCTTCGGGCTTCGAACGCGAGCGGTCCTCGGCCGGACGGCATCCGGCGGCGAGGAGGAGGAACACCGCGACACCGGCGGTACGTAGGGGGACGCGCTTCACAAGCAAACTCCAAGAAAGGTGTGTGGAGAGACGAAGCGGGACGGGTCGGCCGAAACGGAAGGCCAGTGGATGGTGAAGTTTACCGGAATGGTGGCGAGCCATTATGGTCGCAAGCGCGAACCGCATCGACGCGACGACGGTGGCCGCGCCTCGGCGGAGGGATTCGCCGTCGCGCACGCGCCTGCGACGAGGACGGAGCAGACGACCAACGGCCACGTTCTCACGGCTTGTCTCTCACGAAATGGAAAGCGCCTGACCGGCAATCCGGCTCCTGCGGCCGAGGAGCACACCCCTCGGAGAGAGGCGGCGGGATAGGAAAGCGAAGAGGGTGCGAGGCCGAAGCCCCGCACCCTCTTCGATCAGCAGACTACCTGCCGGTGGCTTCTCAGCCCTCGGTGGGCTCGTCGGCAGCCGGAGCGTCTTCCGAGGCCGGGGCCTCCTCGGACGCCGGAGCCTCCTGGGACGCCGGAGCCTCTTCGGACGCGGGCGCCTCGTCGGAGGCAGGAGCCTCCTCCTCGGCGGCGGCCTCGGCCTTGGGGGCGACGGGGACGCCGCCCTCCTCGAACTTCGGCACCCGCAGCGTCTCCAGCACGATGCGGCGGTTCGAGAGGTCCACCTCGGTCACACGCATCTCCAGCTCGTCGCCCTCGCCGAACACGTCGGCGGGGTTCTGAAGGCCGGTCACGCCCAGCTGCGACACGGGCACGAAGCCCTCCATCTCGTCGCCCAGGTCCACCGCCACGCCCTTGTCCTGCAGGCGCGAGATCTTGCCGGTGATCTCCTGGCCCGCGTGGTAGTTGCCCGCCAGGGTCTCCCACGGGTCGTCCTGGGTCTGCTTGAGGCCCAGCGAGATGCGCTTGTTCTCGGCGTCCACGCCCAGGATCACCACCTCGACGTCGTCGCCCTTGCGGACGACCTCGCTGGGGTGCTGGATGCGCTTGGTCCAGCTCATGTCGGAGATGTGCACCAGGCCGTCGATGCCCGGCTCGATCTCGACGAAAGCGCCGAAGCTGGTCAGGTTCCGCACCTTGCCGGTGAGGCGCGTGCCCACCGGGTACTTGAGCGGAAGCGCGTGCCAGGGATCCTCCTCGATCTGCTTCATGCCGAGGCTGATCTTCTCGCCCTCGACGTCGACCTTGAGGATCACCGCCTCGATCTCGTCGCCCAGCGTGACGATCTTGCTGGGGTGACGCACGTTGCGCGTCCACGACATCTCGGAGATGTGCACCAGGCCCTCGACGCCCTTCTCCAGCTCCACGAAGGCGCCGTAGTTGGTGATCGAGACCACGCGGCCGCGAACGCGGCTGCCGACCGGGTACTTCTTGTCCACGTCGGTCCAGGGGTACTCCTGGAGCTGCTTCAGGCCCAGCGACAGGCGCTCGCGCTCCCAGTCGATATCCAGGACCTTGACCTCCAGCTCCTGGCCGATGGCCACGACCTCGCTGGGATGGCCCACGCGGCCCCAGCTCATGTCGGTGATGTGCAGCAGGCCGTCCATGCCGCCCAGGTCGATGAACGCGCCGAAGTCGGTGATGTTCTTGACCGTGCCGGTGCGCACCTGCCCGACCTCGAGCTCCTTCTTCAGCTTCTCGCGCTTGATCTCGCGGTCGGCCTCGAGGAGGACGCGGCGCGACACGACGATGTTCCGCCGGCGCTTGTTCAGCTTGATGATCTTGAACTCGTACGTCTCGCCGATCAGGTCCTCGATGTTCGGCACGCGGCGAAGCGCGATCTGCGAGCCGGGGAGGAAGGCGTCCACGCCCATGAGGTCGACGGTGACGCCGCCCTTGATCTTGCGCGTGAGCACGCCGGCCACCGCGGTCCCGTTCTCGTGGGCCTCGCGAATCTTCTCCCAGACGCGGAGGAAGTCGGCCTTCTTCTTGGAGAGGACGACCACGCCGTCCTCGTCCTCGAGGTTCTCGAGGAAGACCTCGACCTCGTCGCCGATCTGGAGCGAGTCGGGGTCCTTGAACTCGTCGCGGTTCACCGAGCCCTCGGACTTGAAGCCGAGGTCCAGGATCACCGACTTATCCGTCACGCGAAGAACGCGGGCCTTGACGATCTCGCCCTCTTCGATGTTCGTGAGGGTGTCTTCGTACATGCCCAGCATCACTTCGTACTCTTCGGCCGTGTACTCGTCTTCGTCGAAGAGGTCGGCGCGGATGTTCATCTCCCGCGCGCGGTCGGCGATCTGCTGGGTGGTCAGCTCGCTGCCGAAGCGGCGCGGCGCCACGAGGACGTTACCGTCCTCCTCGGCGTCGACTGCGTCGGCGGAGAAGGGCTCGTTGATCTGGTCGACCATGGGTGTGGGGATCCTTTTGCACGTTCCGCCGCGTCGCGGATGGCCTCACGCGTCGCGGCGATCGGTTGGGGTGGATGGGACGGGTGGGGCGAATTCCCCGGAAAACGCAGAAAGTTACGTCGTTGCGCGAGTTGCGTCAATCCCCGGCGCGCTCGCGCGCGAGCCGCACGACCGCCTCCACCTGCGCCTCGAACGTCAGCTCCGTGGTGTCCAGCACCACGGCATCGTCCGCCTGGAGCAGGGGCGCCACCGCGCGGCCGGAGTCGATGGCGTCGCGGCCCTGGAGACGCGCCGCCTCCGCCACGATCTCGTCGTCCGAGAGCTCCGCGTCTCCCCGCTCCCGCAGCCTCCGGCGGGCCCGCTCGGCCGGGTCGGCGACGAGGAAGACCTTCAGCTCGGCGCCCGGGAAGACGACGGTGCCGATGTCGCGCCCGTCGGCCACGAGGCCGCCCGTGGCTCCGGCGCCGCGGAGCGCGTCCATCAGCCACTCGCGCACGGCGGGGACGGCGGCCATCTGCGAGACGTGGGCGTTCACCTCGTGCGAGCGGATGTCGTCCGACACGTCCCTGCCGCGCACCGTCATGCGGTAGCCGCGGTCCGCCGGGACGCCCTCGACCTCCAGCGCGTCCAGCTCGGCGTGCGTCAGGCCGTCCCAGCGCTCGGCGGGGATGCCGGCGCGGAGGGCGGCCAGGGTCAGGGCGCGGTAGAAGGCGCCCGAGTCCAGGTGCCGGTAGCCGAGCCGCGCCGCGACGGCCTTGGCGGTGGAGCTCTTGCCCGAACCCGCCGGCCCGTCGAGCGCGATGATGATCCCGTCCCTGCGCGTCATCCGCCCATCTCCCGTGCGTCGTTTCGTCCGTCCGCCGTTCCCGCATCTCCCGAAACGCGGCGCAGCAGATCCCAGAAGCCGGGGAAGCTCACGTCCGCGCATTCCGGGTTCTCGATCTCCAGCGCGTTGCCCGGGAGCGCGCCCAGCACGCCGAACGCCATGGCGATGCGGTGGTCGTGGAAGGTCGCGACCCGTCCTCGCAGAGGGGCATCCGTTCCGCTGACCACCAGGCCGTCCGGCAACTCCTCCGCCTGGACGCCGATGGCGCGCAGGTTCGAGACGATGGCGGAGATGCGGTCGCTCTCCTTGACCCGCAGCTCGCCCGCGCCGGTGATGCGCGTCTCGCCCTGCGCACGGGCGGCGAGGACGGCGAGCACGGGCACCTCGTCGATGGCCGCGGGAATCTCCCCCGCGCCGACTTCCACGCCGCGGAGCGCCGACGGGCGGATGACGAGGTCCGCGACGGGTTCGCCGCCTTCCTCGCGCTCATCCGTCCACTCGATGGATGCGCCCATGCGTGCAGCGATGCGGAAGAAGCCCGTCCGCGTCGGGTTCGCGCAGACGTGGGGGATGCGCAGCTCGCCGCCGCCCGCGAGGAGCGCCAGCGCGGCGAAGAACGCGGCGGACGACGGGTCGCGCGGCACGCGAAGGTCCAGCGGCGGGAGAGCATCGCCCGACGGTGCGACGGCGATGCGCCACCCGCCGCACGCCTGCACCGTGGCGACGTCCACTCCGAGCGAGCGCAGCATCCGCTCGGTGTGGTCGCGCGAGAGGACAGGCTCCACGACGGAGACGGAGATCCCCGCACCGACGCCCGCCAGCAGCACGGCGCTCTTGACCTGCGCGCTGGCCTTGGGCGATTCGTAGTCGATGGATGAGAGGCCGCCGCCCGTGACCTCGATGGGCAGCCGGTCCGCCTGCCCCAGCTCGCGGAAGCGCGCGCCCATCCGCGCCAGCGGCTCGGTGATGCGGCGCATGGGCCGGCCGCGGAGGGAGGGGTCGCCGGTGAGCGTCACGGCGAACGGGCGGGATGCGAGGAGGCCCGTCATCAGCCGCGCGGTCGTGCCGCTGTTGCCGCAGTCGAGCGGACCGTCGGGCGCGCGCCAGGCGTCCAGTCCGCGCCCGCGGACGCGGATCTCGCCGCCGCCCGCGGGCGGGTCGGGCACGTCGCAGCCCAGGGCGCGGAGCACGGACGCGGTGCTGCGGCAGTCCTCGCCCGGCAGCAGGCCGCGCAGCCGGCTCTGGCCGTCCGCCGCGGCGGCGAGCATGAGCGCGCGGTGCGTGATCGACTTGTCGCCGGGGACGCGCACCTCGCCCGAAACGTGTAGTGTCATGCGGCAAAGCTACCGCGCCCGCGGCGCGCCGGGCAACCCGCGCACAGGCCTCGTACCCGCGAGCTTCTCGGTGGCCGTGCATCTCCCGGCCGCGGCCGGCGGAGCCGCTCTCCGACGCCGCACGGGGACGGCGCGTGTCCAACGGAATGGACAGCCGCGGCGGCTTCCGCCGAACCGCGAAAATCCAACGCGCTCCGGCGCAACGCGTTGGCGCATTGAATACGCGGGGAGCAGCAATTGCGCTGTTCCGCGCCCGGTGACCCTCCACATACCTCGCCCGAGGACCCATGGCCGAACGCCGCAGCCCCTCCCTCCCCTTCCCCGCCCTGCTCGTCATCCTGCTCGCCTGCGCCGCGTGGCCCGTGCCCGCCGCCGCGCAACGCTCGTCCGTGACACTCGCCACCGTGGTCGACTCCGCCACCGGCCAGCCGCTCGCCGCCGCGCGCGTGACGGTGGACGGCGGACGCCCCGTGCTGACCGGCCGCGACGGGCGCGTGCTCTTCCCGCATCTCGCTCCGGGGCCGCACAACGCGACCGCGCGGTACCTCGGCTACCGCGACGGGATGAGGTCGTGGACCGAGGCGGGCGACACGGTGCGCGTGCGGTTCGCGCTGGTACCCGACCCGGTGGAGCTGCAAGCGCTGTCGGTGCAGGTGGACCGGCTGGAGGCGCGGCGGGTGGGCACCGGGATGGTGTCGCGCACGGCGAACCTGGTGGACATGCAGGGCCGCGTGGGAGACGCCGCGAAGTTCGCAGCGGATTACTTCGCCCTGCACACCGCCCGCTGCCCCCAGCCGCCCCGCCGCAGCCGCGTGGCCGGCCTCGTGGGCGCATCGGACATGCAGCCGTCCAACTGCCTGCGCGTGCGCGGCGACCTGGTGAAGCCCTGTGTGCTGATGGACGAGGCACCCATCAACGGCATGGAGGGCCTGGCGGACTTCCAGCCCGGCGACCTGTACCGAATCGAGGTCTACCAGGGCGGACGGATGATCCTGGTCTACAGCCCCGGCTTCGTGCAGAGCATGGCGCGCCGCAAGCTCGTGCCGGCGCCGGCGGACGGCCTCTACAACGCCTACTGCCGCGCCACGTCCGGCACTCCGGGGCTCTGAGCCGATGCGCATCCATCTACCGTCGAACGGCTCGGTGCGGGCCGACGTGAAGCTGGCGTTCCCGCCGCGACGCCGGTCGCGCACCCTGGCCGCATCAGCCGTTCTTGCCTGCGCCGTCCTCGCGCATCCCGCCGCCGCCCAGCAGCGCTCCGTGGCGGTGGGCACCGCCGTCGACTCCGCCAGCGGGCTGCCGGTGCGCGCGGCGCGGGTGACGGTGGACGGCGTGGCCCGTGGCGCGACGAAGGAGGACGGCACGTTCGTCCTCTCCCGCCTGGTCCCCGGCGTGCACTACGCGGCCGTGCAGCGGCTGGGCTACGAGGACGCGTTCGTGACCTTCACCGCGGCGGGCGACACCACGCGGCTCACGGTGCGCCTCGTGCCCGAGCCGCTGCGGCTGGCCGCGCTCACGGCCGTGGCGGACCGGCTGGAGCGGCGGCGGCTCAGCTCGGGCTTCCCGTCTCAGCGGGCCGACGCGGAGGACCTGGCGGGTCGCGTGGGCAACGCGACTCAGTTCGTGTTCGACCACTTCGGGATGGCGCCCGCGTTCTGCCCCCAGCCCGCGCGGCGCGGCCGGGGCTTCTCCAGCATGGGCGCCATGAACTGCCTGCGGTCGCGGGGAGACGTCATGTCTCCGTGCGTGCTGCTGAACGAGATGCCCATCCAGGGGTTGGCCCAGCTGGCGGGCTACCAGCCCTCGGACCTGTACCGGATCGAGGTCTACAAGCACGGCAGCATCATCATGGCCTACACGCCGGAGTTCGTGGAGTCGATGGCGAAGCGAAAGCTGGTGCCCACGCCCGTGGAGGCGCTGGACAACGCCTACTGCCGAGGAACCGCCGGCTCGCCGGGCTCCTGACGCACGGGCACTCGGCGTTCGCCGGGCAGGACGGTAGATGCGATGCGCAGGTTCGTTCCGGCAGCGAGGCGGGCGATGTAAGATGGGAGATGCCCGGCCGGCGGCGGACCTCCCGCCGCTCGATGCGCCGAGCCCCACGTCCGCCGCCGGGGGATACGATGCGACCGATGATCCGTCTGCCGATGCGCTGCGGGAATGCGCCGGGGCTCGCCCTGGCCGCCGCGATGCTGGCGTGGGGCGCGCCGGCGGCGGCGGCCCAGCGCGGGGTGGTCGCGGGGACGGTGGTGGACTCGGCCACGGGGCAGCCGCTGCATCCCGCACACGTCACTCTGGACGGGAGCGGGCGATGGACGGCGACGGACCGCGCCGGGCGCTTCGTGCTCTCCGGCGTGGCGGCGGGGACGCACCGGGCGGCGGTGGAGATGCTGGGCTACGCGGAAGATTCGCTGACGTGGGCCGTGGGCGCGGGAGACACGCTGCGGGTGCGCGTGGTGCTGGCGCCCAGCGCGATCGAGCTGGCGGCGATCATGGTGCAGGTGGACAAGCTGGAGCGGCGGATGCGCGTGGCCGGGTGGAGCGCGCGCACCGCGGCCCAGCGCGAGCTGGCGAACAGCGCCACGCACGACGCGGCGCGCTTCGTGACCGACCACTTCGGGATGCAGCGGGCGCCCTGCGCACCTCTCCATCCCGCGCCGCAGGCCAGCCGCCGCCAGCCCATGCAGCCCACGCTCCAGCCGAGCTCGCCGTTCTCGGGCAGCAACTGCGTGCAGGTGCGCGGCTCGGTCACGAACGTGTGCGTGCTGATCGACGAGATGCCGGCCAGCGGCCTGGACGCGCTGGAGACCTACCGTCCGGAGGACTTCTACCGGATCGAGGTGTACCGCGGCGGCGCGCTGGTGGAGGCGTACACCCACTGGTACGTGCGCAGCATGGCGAACCACCCGTGGGTGCCGGTGCCGGTGGACGTGCAGTGGGACTCGTTCTGCCGCAGCCGCTTGCAGCCGTCCACGTGAGCACCGCGGTCCCCGTCCGCCGGGCGGGGTGCAGGCCACGAGAGACCAGGCTCAGCCGTGACCATCCGCCGCAAGCACGTTCCGTCCCTCTGCCGGATCGCCGCCGTCGCGCTGGTCTCTTTCGGCGCGATGCCGCGGACGGCCGAAGCACAGGCGCCGGGCGTGATCGCCGGCGTGGTGGTCGACTCGGCGACGAGGCAGCCGCTGCTCTCCGCGCGCGTCGTGATCGAAGGCACGGGACGCGAAGCATCTACCGACCGCGCGGGGCGCTTCGTGATCGGGCGGCTGCGGCCAGGCGAGTACCGCGCGACGGTGGCCCGCCTGGGCTACGCGGACGACTCGGTGCGGTGGGCCGTGGCGGCGGGAGACACGACACGGGTGAGCGTGATGCTGCGGCAGTCCGCCATCGAGCTGCGGGCGCTGACGGTGCAGGTGGACAAGCTGGAGAGGCGGCGGCGCGCGAGCGGGTGGTCGTCACGCGCCATCGGGCGGGACGGCCTGGAGGGCTTCACGGCGATGACCGCGGCCCAGTTCGTGGCGGACCACTTCGGGCTGGCCCGCGTGACTTGCCCCCGCGGCCGGTCACGGCTGCCGCAGGGGCGCCGCAACGGCGTGGAGCCGCGAAGCTGCCTGCTGGTTCGCGGCGGCGTCCGCAGCCCGTGCGTGCTCCTGGACGAGTCGCCGGTGGACGGGCTCGACGCGCTGGAGGCGCTGAACCCGGACGACCTGTACCGGGTGGAGGTCTACGACGGCGGCGCGGTGGTGCAGGCGTACACCACGTGGTTCATCCGCAACGCCACGCGCACCGCCTGGTCGCCGCTCTCCGCCGACACCCAGTGGAACCTGTACTGCGTGAACCGCCCGGGAGCGCCGCGCGTCTGAGCGCGCCCAAGCGGTGAGGTGACGGCCCGGGGCGGATCCGCCGCCCACGGCCGCGAAAGCCGGCCCAGGTGGATCCGCCGCCCCGGCCGGAAGGGAAGCTGGCACGAAGACGCCGTACCCGGCCCACGCGAATCCGCGGGCCGAGCGACACACTCCAGGAAACCACGAGAGGTTCGCATGAGCGCTCTTTCGTTCTCCCCCGCACGCTTGCGCGGCGGCGCGCTGCTCGCGGCCGCGCTGCTGGCGCAGGCCGCCGCGTCCACCCACGCCGCTGCCCAGCGCCGCGTGGGCGACGGCACGGCCGTGGTGGTGGGCACCGTGATCGACGCCACCACGCAGAAGCCGGTGGCAGCCGCGCGCATCGCCCTGCCCCGCAACGGCCGCAATGCCACGGCCGACCGGCTGGGCCGCTTCACCGTGGGGCGGCTCCAACCCGGCTCGCACCCCGCGGTGGTGCATATGATCGGCTACCGCGAGAAGTTCGTAATCTGGGAAGTGGGGCCGGACACCACGCGCGTCCAGGTCGCGATGGAAGCCATCCCGGTCGCGCTGGCGGGGCTGAAGGTGCAGGTCGACCGCTTCGAGCGGCGGCGCCTGGCGGTGGGCGTGTCGTCGCGCACGGCCAGCCAGCTGCAGCTCCTGTCCAGCACCGCGCCCGACGCGGCGCAGTTCCTGGCGGACCACTTCGGCCTGTCGCGCATCCACTGCGGGGGCTCCAGCGGGGGCGGGCGCGGGGGGCTGTTCGCGAACATGACGTCGTCGTCCATGCTGGGGCTGGGGTCGTTCGACTGCTTCCGCGTGCGCGGCGAGGCCACGCGCCCGTGCGTGGTGATCGACGAGCGGCCCGCGTACGGCATGGACGAGCTGGCCACCTACCGGCCCGAGGACCTGTACCGGCTGGACGTGTACCACGGCGGGTCGTTCATCCAGGCGTACACGGTGTGGTTCATGGAAGGCGCCGCCAAGCGCCCCTTCGCACCCACGCCGGTCTCGGCCCAGATGAACCAGTTCTGCACGTTCACACGATAGAGTCGGATCGGTGGACGAGCGGTCCGCACGTTGATGACGAAGCGCCGCGGCTCGGGAGAGTCGCGGCGCTTCGGTTTTCGGGGATGCTTGGACGGTTTCGTGGCGGGAAGATGCCCCCTCCCCCGGCCCCTCCCCCGCCTTGCGGGAGAGGGGAGAACTGCTTGCGGGCGTGTGATTTAGCGTGGTCGGCGGGGCATCTCCGGCGTCGGGCGCTGTTTGTCACGGGCGGCCGAACGCTCGCTCCCGAGCGCGGGCACTGCGTCACCTGCGGCGCCCTGCTTTCCTCAGCGCCGTGCCGTCCGCCCCGGAGCCGAAATCGACGTAAACCTAGCTCCCATCGTGGAACAAGCTCCCCTCTCCCGCTTGCGGGGGAGGGGCTGGGGGAGGGGGCA
>DASRQW010000307.1 GCA_035696245.1 Longimicrobiaceae bacterium
CTCCGCCGCCGCTGCTGCGGTTTCCCCAGTCGTCGCCACGGTTCCAGCCGCCGCCCGCCCCGCCCCCGCTGCGCCCGGCGCCGTACTCGTCGCCCGCCGGCGCGCCGCCTGCGGGCGCATCCAACCGCACCACGTTCTGCGCCTTCAGGCCCTTGGGTTCCTCGATGATGTCGAACTCCACCCGCTCGCCCTGGTCCAGCGTCTTGAAGCCCGAGCCGGACAGCGAGCTGTGGTGCACGAACACGTCCGGCCCGTCGTCACGCTGGATGAAGCCGAACCCCTTCTCCTGCGAGAACCACTTCACCGTTCCGTTGGTGCGAGCCATGTGAGTAACCCTGTGGTGTTGGGAACCGGGTGGCGGGGGTGCTGCGTGGGGGGCGTCCTGCACGGATCGTTCCCGCGCGGCGCGTACGGAGCGCGGCGCGCGCGGGTGGCGCGGGGAGCGCCTTCCGGTGTTACACCGCGGCCGGGGCGGCCGCGGAGGGTGCTGCCGCCGCGCTACATTCCGGGGCGGACCAGCACGTTCGAGGCGGCGGCGAAGAACGGCTTGGACCGCGGATCGGGAAGGCGCAGCTCCAGCAGCCGGCTCCCGTCGCCCGTCTTGCCGAACACCTTCACCACCTCGCCCGAGCCTTCGGTGCAGATGACCTCTTCGCCCACGCTGGGCAGGCGGTCGGCACCGGTGAGCCAGTCCGGATGGTCGTCGCGGCTGATGTGCACGCTCGCGGGGCTGATGCGGTTGGAGCTGTTGCCGTACATGGGGCCTGCCTTCCGGTTGGTGATGCGTCGCGCCGCCGCCTCCCGCGTGCGGCGCGTGGGGCCGGCCTCGCTACTACTTGTGCCGATAGGTGATCCGGCCGCGCGAAAGGTCGTACGGCGAGAGGGCCAGCGTGACGCGGTCCCCCTCCAGCACGCGGATCTTGAACTTGCTCATCTTGCCGGCGGCGTACGCCAGCACGATGTGGCCGTTCTCCAGCTTCACGCGGTAGTTGCGGTCGGGCAGCACCTCCGTGACCACACCTTCCATCTCGATGCCTTCCTGCTTCGCCATCCGCAGCCCTCCTCCGGGGCACCGCCCCGGGAATGGTGAAAGTTCGCCCGCGGCACGCGCCATACGGGAACGCGCGCCGCGGGCGGGTGCTGCGGCGGGGCCATGCGGCCCGCGCCATGCAACCTGCAATATAGCGCCTGGGCCGCCTTTTTCCAAATCGCCCGCGGCGCCGCAAGCCGAGCAACCACACCGATCCGCTGTCCACGGTGCTCGCAGCCGCGCGCTCTTCCGGACGCGCCCGCAGCCGGAGCGTCGGCCTGCGCCGCGGCATCGCCGGCGCGAAGCCTGCGCGGAACGGCGGAGGAAGCCGGCCGATGGGCAGACGATACCGTGCGTTTCCACGGATCTCGTTCAGGTTTCGGGAGATGCGTGGAAAGGCTGCGAAGGTCCTGAATGCAGGGAGGGGCGCTCCTCGCGGAACGCCCCTCGCCTGCTGTACGGCGACCGTGCTGCTAGTGCTTGGTCGTGTCGGTCGTGGTGCCCGGCTGGACCATGGTGTCGCTGGGGTTCCCGCCCGGCGCGCCCGCCGCCGGCGTGGCCGACGGAGCGCCCGCCGAGTCCAGCGGAGCCGCGTTCGGGCTGCCCGCGCCCGGCATCACCAGCGTGTCGCTGGGGTTTCCACCCGCCGCGGGCGTGTCCACCACCGCGGGGGCCGCGGCCGGGGCCGGGTTGTCGTCCTTGTGGAACATCTTCAG
>DASRQW010000308.1 GCA_035696245.1 Longimicrobiaceae bacterium
AGGTGTCGGAGACGGCGGGCATCTACAACACCGCCGGCTTCAACGACGACACGCGCGCCTTCTGCTCCATCCCGGCGCGCCACGACCTGTCGCGCCGCGTGGACGCCAACTTCCTGGGCGGCCTGGTCGCCCGCCACGTGATCGACATGGAAGATGCGCGGCCCATGGCGCGCGCGCTGGCCTACGACCTGGCCCGCAAGACCTACCGCTTCGACCAGCCTTCGGGAGATGCGGTAGATGCGGCGCGCTCCGCCCCCTCGCCGGCCGCCCGGAACGCGTCGCCCGACGGCGCCTCCGCCGATGCGCGGCAGGCGGGGCGCGCGACCGCCGGCGCGGGCGCGGACTGACCGATGCGCATCTTCCCGATCCACGGAGGCCGCTGATGGCGAAGCCGCTGGCGGTGCAGGTGCACCCGACCGACAACGTAGCCGTCCTCGTCGCCGCGCTGCCCGCGGGCGCCGAGATCGAAGTGGCGGGCAGCACCGTCGTCCTGCGCGAGGACGTGGGCGCGGGCCACAAGGTCGCGCTCGCGCCCCTCCGCGCGGGCGAGACCGTGGTGAAGTACGGCTTTCCCATCGGCTTGACGACGGCGGACGTGGAGCAGGGCGTGTGGGTCCACTCCCACAACCTGAAGACGCACCTGGAAGGCGTGCTCGACTACTCGTATGCGCCGGTCGCGCAGCCGTCGCCAGCCGTCTCCGCCATGCCCACGTTCATGGGCTATCGGCGTTCCGACGGCCGCGTGGGGACGCGCAACGAGGTGTGGATCGTCAACACGGTCGGCTGCGTGAACACCGCCGCGGACCGCATCGCGCGGGCGGCGGCGGAGCGGTACGCGGGGCGGGTGGACGGCGTGCACTCCTTCTCGCACCCGTACGGATGCAGCCAGCTCGGCGACGACCTGCAGAACACGCGCGCCGTGCTGGCCGGCCTCATCCGCCACCCCAACGCGGGCGGCGTGCTGGTCCTCGGGCTCGGCTGCGAGAACAACCAGATGGACGAGCTGCTCGCCCAGGCGCCCGACGTGGACCGCAATCGCCTGCGCTTCTTCAACACGCAGGACGTGGTGGACGAGGTCGAGGAAGGCGTGGACCTCGTCGGCGAGCTGGTGGCCGCGATGGAAGGTGACCGTCGCGTGGAGGTGCCCGCGAGCGAGCTGGTGATCGGCAACAAGTGCGGCGGCTCCGACGGCTTCAGCGGCATCACCGCGAACCCGCTCGTGGGCCGCGTGGCGGACAAGTTGACGGGGCTGGGCGGCGGCGTGATCCTCACCGAGGTGCCGGAGATGTTCGGCGCCGAGCAGGTGCTGATGAACCGCGCGGCCAGCGAGGAAGTGTTCGGCGGCGTCGTGAGCATGGTGAACGACTTCAAGGACTACTTCATCCGCCACGGGCAACCCATCTACGAGAACCCGTCGCCGGGCAACAAGGCGGGCGGGCTGACCACGCTGGAGGAGAAGTCGCTGGGCGCGATCCAGAAGGGCGGCCGCGCCACGGTGAGCCGCGTGCTGCGCTACGGCCAGCCCGCCGCGCCGGGAGGCCTGTCGCTGCTTGAAGCGCCGGGCAACGACGGCGTGTCGTGCACCGCGATGGTGGCGAGCGGTGCCACGGTGCTTCTCTTCACCACCGGCCGGGGGACGCCGCTCGGCTTCCCGGTGCCGACGATGAAGGTCTCGTCCAACAGCGCCATCGCGGAGAAGAAGCCGCACTGGATCGACTTCAACGCCGGCGCGCTGCTGGACGGCGACGCCACGCTGGACGGCCTGGCGGACGAGCTGTTCGCCCGCGTCCTGGACGTCGCCAGCGGGCGCGAGCTCACGAACAACGAGAAGAACGGCTACCGCGAGATCGCCATCTGGAAGGAAGGCGTGACGCTGTGACGTCCTCGTGTGAATCGGCCTTCGGCCGTGAGCGGGGATACGGAACCGGGGATGCTGCCGCAGCAGCCCACGCAGGTGGGCTTCGTGCCGCCGTAGCCCGCGGGTTTACCCGCCAGGGCGGTGCCGCGTGCACCGAAATTCGCGGATCCGGTCTCGCCGCCCGAACCCGCTGCGTAGCCGTCGGCCGCTCGTCCTCTCTCGAATTCCACGCCGTCCGCGTCCCGCGGATGCGCGACATCTCCAGAAGATAGATGCCGTCTCTTCCCGCCCTCTCGCGCGAGCTGGTGTGCTCGCCCGCGTTCCAGGCGCGCACCGACGTGTCCGTGCCCGCACCCGAGCTTCTGTCGCTGCCCGAGCGCGCCGTGCAGTTCGGCACCGGCGCCTTCCTGCGCGGTTTCGTGGACTACTTCATCGACGAGGCGAACCGGCAGGGCCGCTTCGGCGGGCGGGTGGTGATGGTGGGCAGCACGGGCAGCGGGCGCGACGGCGTGCTGAACGAGCAGGACGGCCTCTACACGCTCGCCATCCAGGGCGTGGAGGGCGGGGAAGTGCGCCGGGAGCACCGCGTCGTCGGCTCCGTCAGCCGCGCGCTCTCCGCCCGCGGCGAGTGGACGGCGGTGCTGGAGGTGGCGCGCAGCCCCGAGCTTGAGGTCGTCTTCTCGAACACCACGGAAGTCGGCATCGCCCTCGACGAGGGAGACGAGGCGGAGATGAGTCCACCGCGCTCCTTCCCCGGCAAACTCGCGCGCTTCCTGTACGAGCGCGGCCGCGCCTTCGCGTGGAACGAGGCGCGCGGCGTGGTCGTGGTCCCGTGCGAGTTGATCGACGACAACGGCGACCGGCTGCGCGCCATCGTGCTCCAGCTCGGCGAGCGCTGGGGCTTCGGGGCGGAGTTCGCGCGCTGGATCGAATCCGCCGTGCCATTCTGCAACACGCTGGTGGACCGCATCGTCCCCGGCGCGCCGTCGCCCGAGGTGCAGATGGAGACGGACGCGCTGCTGGGCTACCGCGACGCGCTGCTCACGTCGTGCGAGGTCTACCGCCTCTTCGCCATCCAGGGCGATGGGGCGCTGGCGGAGCGGCTGCGCTTTCCGGCCGCGGACCCGCGCATCATCGTCGCCGCCGACGTGTCGCCGTACCGCGAGCGGAAGGTGCGGCTGCTGAACGGCTCGCACACCGTGACGACGCCGGCCGCGCTGCTCTGCGGCTGCGAGACGGTGCTGGACGCGGTGGAGCACGAGCTGGTGGGGCCCTTCCTGAGCCGCGCGATGCTGGAGGAGATCGTCCCCAGCCTGGACGCGCCGGGCGCGGAGGTCTTCGCGCAGGAGGTGCTGGACCGCTTCGCGAACCCGTTCATCCGCCACGCCCTGGTGGACATCACGCTCCAGCAGACCATGAAGGTCCGCGTCCGCATCGTCCCCTCCGTCGTTCGCTACGCTGAGAAGGCGGGGCGCGTGCCGCAGTCGCTGGCGTTCGGCTTCGCGGCGTACCTGCTCTACATGCGCGGCGACATGCAGGCCGATCGGCAGCGCGCCGGCCTCAACGTTCCCGCGGACGACCAGGGTGCAAAGGTGCGAGATGCGTGGCTTTCGGTAGATGCGGATTCCGCCGAAGCCGTCGCATCCCTCGTCCAATCCGTCGTGTCCGACGAAGCGCTGTGGGGCGCGGAGCTCGCCGCCGTCCCCGGCTTCGCGGACGCGGTCGCCACGCATCTCCAGTCCATGCTGTCCGACGGCGTCCCGGCCGCGCTCGAGGCGCACCTCGCCGGCGCCGCGCAGGCCGCGTAGGGAGACGGCGATGCAGATGACCTTCCGCTGGTACGGCGAGGACGATCCCGTCACCCTGGCGAACATCCGCCAGGTCCCCGGCGTCACCGGCATCGTCAGCGCGCTCTACGACGTCGCCGTGGGAGATGCGTGGCCGCTGGACGAGCTGCTGCGCCTCCGCGAGCGAATCGAGGCGGCGGGGATGCGGTTCGCCGTGGTCGAAAGCATCCCCGTGCACGAGGACGTGAAGCTGGGGCGGCCGACGCGCGACGCGCTGATCGACGCGTACTGCCGCAGCGTGCAGGCGATGGGCGAGGCGGGCATCCCCGTGCTCTGCTACAACTTCATGCCCGTGTTCGACTGGACGCGCACCAGCCTGGCCATGCCGCTGCCCGACGGCTCCACGGCATTGGCGTACGACCACGCGGCCCTCTCGCGCATCGACCTCTCCCGCGGCACCGGCGACCTTCCCGGCTGGGCGGCGGCGTACGACGCGGCGCAGCTCGCCGCCCTCTTCGAGGCCTACGAGTCGGTGGATGAAGAGCGGCTTTGGGAGAACCTCGCCTACTTCCTGGAGCGCGTCGCGCCCGTGGCGGAGGAGGCCGGGGTGAAGATGGCGATCCATCCGGATGATCCGCCGTGGCCCATCTTCGGGCTGCCGCGCATCATCACGGGCGGCGCGGCGCTGGAGCGGCTGGTCGACCTGGTCGAAAGCCCGGCGAACGGCGTGACGTTCTGCACCGGCTCGCTCGGGGCGGACCCGGCGAACGACCTGCCGGCCATCGCGCGGCGGCTGGGGGGGCGCGGGCGGATCCACTTTGTGCACTGCCGCAACGTGCGGGTCACCGGCGAGCGCGCGTTCCACGAGGCGCCGCACCCCAGCGCCTTCGGCAGCGTGGACATGCACAGTGTGCTCAAGGCGCTGCGCGACACGGGCTTCGACGGCCCCATGCGCCCCGACCACGGCCGCATGATCTGGGGCGAGCAGGGACGCCCCGGCTACGGCCTGTACGACCGTGCGCTCGGCGCGGCGTACCTGCAGGGGCTGTGGGAAGGGCTGGAACGGCCGGGGGATTGATCGAGGGCGGGTAAGCTGTTGTGGTGCTGGGGGGTGCCCCCTCCCCCAGCCCCTCCCCCAAAACTGCCT
>DASRQW010000309.1 GCA_035696245.1 Longimicrobiaceae bacterium
CCCACGCTGGAGCAGCTGCGCACGAACAACCAGGCGGCGATGTCGGCCATCCAGGCCGTGCTCACCCCCGCGCAGCAGCAGACGGCCTGCGAGATCCAGCGCGAGTCGCGCACCCAGCGCCGCACGGGGACCAACGCCCGCGGCGGGTACGGCGGCAACGGCGGTGGCGCCGGTGGCTACGGCGGCGGCCGGATGGGCGGCCGCGGCGGCATGTACGGCGACAGCACGATGCTGCGCCGGCAGAGCGGCTGGGTGTGGTGCCCGGCCGACACGACCGGCCGCGCTGCACGGGCCGCTGCCACGCGCCAGTAACGCGCTACGAGCAGGGCAGGAGATGGAAGCGGCGCCGGGGCTGATGAGCCCGGCGCCGCTTCGCTTTTCCGGAGACTGGGACGCGTCGAGCGACCGGTCAGTGCACGCGGCTGTGGAGCACGAGCACGGGCTTCGCCCCTTCGCTGAGCGTGGCCGCGTTCATGGTGCCGTGCGGGTAGAATTCCGCGCCCTCCATGCTGGGAGGGCCCATGTAGAGGAGCTGGGAGGCGTCCAAGCGCATGCCGTCCAGGAACACCGTCACGTGGCTGCCGTGGTACGAGAAGCTGATGCCGACCAGCTGGCTGCCCTGGCGCGCGAAGCCGACCTGAAGATTCGGGATCGTAGCGCGCAGCACGTTCGCCAGGTCCTGCCCGTCCCCAACGGGAAACTTCTCCATGTCCTCGCGTGTGATCAACCGCTCGCCGGTCGCCAGCGCGTGGCGGTCGTACGGCACGCGGGGCTGCGCACGTGCGCGCGCGACCAGCGGCGACAGCGCGACCACGTTGGGATTGATCCGCAGCTCCATCTCCAGCTCGCCGCCGCCCGTCAGCACGGCCGAGCCGGCGCGGCTGCCGTAGCTGGGGTGCGTGACGGTCACGGAGTACGTGCCCTCCGGCACCACGTCGTAGATGAAGACGCCCGTGGAGTCCGTGGTCCGCGCCGGCAGCGCCGATCCCAGGCGCACCGTGGCGCCGCGCACCGGCGCGCCCGTCTCGCCGCTCAGCACGCGACCGTGGACGGAGACGGTGCGTGCCGGAGGGCCGGCCGGCGGAACGGTGTCCTGCGCGGCGAGCGGCGCGGATGCGCAGACGAGTGCGACGGCGATGGCGAACAATGGCTTGGTCATGGTCGGGCGGGGGTGGAGGTGAGGCGGGTGTGCCCGGAGGGGAGGCGCGCCCATGGGCACGTCCGCTTTGCTGCGAACGCGCCGGAGCCGCGAGATTCTGACATTGGGTGGGGCGCCGACGCATCGCGCTCCGGGTGCGGAGCGGGGTCGTTCGCTTGGCAGGGTTGGCGCGGATGCTATGGGCAGCGCGCCGGGAGATGTTCGAGCTCGGCGCCACCCTGCGCGGCCGAGGGTCCAGCGGGAGCGTTACAGCGGTGGGATGGAAGGCCGGCGACTGGTCAGACGGAAGCTGCCGGATGGTCTGAGCTCGTCGCGGCGTCCGCCACCGTGCGCGGGCTGGCGAGCACGCGCTTTACGGCGCCGTCGATGGCCCAGGCGCCCCAGCACGCGGCGACCGCCGGCAGCACGCCGAAGTGGCGGATCACGTACAGCGGCCACGTGCCCGCCGTGATGGCGTGTTGGATGGAGCTGCCGCTGAACCCGATGAGCGCGTCCCACGTCACGCCGCGGATGAACTCGCCCACGCCGCTGGCGGCCGTCCAGGAGCGCCACATCTCCTGCGCCTCCAGGTAGAACCAGACGGAGGCGGCGATCGTGCCGTACGTGCCGCCCCCGTACTGCTGGATCTGCGAGAAGACCTTCCCGCGCGCCCATGCTCCCGCATCTCCCCCGCGGATGCGCCGGAACACCGCGCGCGCCGCGAGCACGACCATCAGAGCGGCGAAGAGACCGCCTACTGGCGTCGTCCCCGCCACGCCGCTCTCGATCACGCCCACGAGCACCACGCCCGTCACGCAGATGCCGCCGGCCACGATCCACCCCGCGCGCGGCATGTACCGGAGCGCGCGCAGCCCGGTCACGGGCGGCTGCACAGCCGTGGTGGAAGTGTTCGCCTGGGAGGAGTCGATCACAGTCGGGTTCACGGGAAGATCTTCGCTGGAGACGACATCGGCTGCGGAAGCCGGAGGACGCGACGGAGTACGGCACGGGCAGGGAAGGAGTTTCTACGGAGATGATGCGAGGACGCTGTCGCGCGATCAGGCCGCCACGTCTATGTACGTCGATTCGGTGCTGGGCTCGGGCACCGGATAGCCTTCCTCCCTCAATCCGTCGATGTGGAACTCGATCGCTTCCCGCATGTTCACTTCCACGGCTTCCCTCGTCGCACCCGTCGAGATGCAGCCGGGCAGGTCGGGAGAGAACGCCGAATACCCGGTGTCCGTGTGCTCGACGATCACGAGGTAGCGCTTCATGGCTTCAACCCTGCCTGCTTGAGGATGCTGTTCAGCGTTCCTGGCGCCAGGTCGTCCGACGCGTGGCCCGGCACGGTGACGAGGCCAGTTTTGGCCGTATGCTTGAACTGGCGGTGGCTCCCGCGGGTGCGGACCAGGAACCAGCCGTCCGCCTCGATGAGCCTGAGAAGCTCCCGGACTCTCATCGATCAATCATAGCAACGTGGCTTCCGCGCGAGCAAGCCGGGTACTCGCGAAGGTGGATGAGCTTGCTCCGGGAAGCGTACGTAGACGAGGCGAAAACCGGAGAGGTCGCGCGCAATGGCGAGCTCTCCGGCTGTCGTCCACCTTTGGCGTCAGTCCGCGGCGCCGGCGGTTTCGCGCTCGAGGGCTTCGTACTCGTCGCCTTCGTAGCGGTAGGGCGGGGCGTAGGTCTCGCCGCCGGGGCGGTGCATGACGCCCTTGTAGCGCATGTGCTCCTCGTGCACGCCGAAGTTGGTGCGCTGCAGCTCGGCGATGCGCGCCATGTCGTCGGCCGTGAGGTCCGGCTTGTCGATGGCGCTCGCGAACTCCTCCAGCTGCTCCACGTTGTAGATGTTGGGCAGCGTGGTCATCACCGCGGGCGAGGCGAGCAGCCACTTGAGCGCAGCCTGGCCGATGGTCATGTCGCGGCCCTCGTGCAGGAAGCGCAGCGTCTCCAGCTTCTTGAGGCCGTTCAGCAGCCACGAGCGCGGGCGGTGGCGGCGGTGGTCGTTCTTGGCGAACTCGGTGTCCTCGGTGTAGTGCCCCTCCAGGATGCCGGACGAGTGCGTGACGCGCACCATCAGCCCGGTGCGGCCGCTCCGCTCGGCGGCGCGGGTAAAGACCTCGCCGGGGAAGGGCTCCAGGATGTTGTTGATGATCTGGAGAGAGTCCACGTGCCGCTTCTCGATCAGGTCCAGCCCCTCGTGGAGGAAGCCGTTGGACGGCCCCAGCGCCCCGCCGAACGCGCGGATCTTGCCTTCCTCGCGCAGGCGCTCGAAGGTTTCCCAGATGCCGTCGTCGTCGGTGTGGTGCTCCTTGGCGTTGTGGTACGCCACGATGTCCAGCACGTCCGTCCCGAAGCGGCGGAGCGACTCTTCGACGGCGAAGCGGATGTACTCCGGCGAGGCGTTGTGCGGGATCTCCTGCTGGCCGCGGCGCACGTCGGGGTTGTTGTAGTAGTCGTAGCCCACCTTGGTGGCGAGCACCACCTGGTCGCGGCGCCCGGCGAAGGCGCGGCCCACCAGCTCGTCCGCGCGGCCGTTCCCGTACGAGTCGGCCGAGTCGTACAGGGTGATGCCCAGGTCGTGCGCGCGGTGCAGCAGCGAGATCGCTTCGTCGTCGGTGAAGTCGCCCCACCAGCCCGCCGCCAGCGTCCACACCCCGAAGCCGAGCTCCGAAACCTTCAGATCCGTTCCCGGATAGGTCCTGTATCTCATCTGTCCCCCAGTAGTTGCCTTGCTTCGGAAGGCGGTCGGGCCGCCCGGCCGTCGTCCATCGCCGCCGCGGATCGACCGCGTCTCCTTCGATCCGCCGGAGCGGATTCGCTCAAGATATCGTCCTCGCGCCGCTCGCTCCAGTCGGCGAGCCGCGCATCCGCCGTGGGAGCTTGCCCCACGCGCGGGTTTTTCGCCGTGATCGACAGACCCGCGCATCCGCCGAGTCGCCGTTGGCCGCGCATCATCTACCGACCTCTGCTCGGCCCAGCGCTCGACCAGCATCTCCCGTCTCCAGGCTGCCGAACGAGCGTCCGCCGATCCGCATCTCCCGGGCGACGTTTGCCCGCTGTGCATCTCCCGACGCGGTTCGATGTCGACGGGAGGCGTCTCGGGAGATGGTCAGCAGTGGGTGGTCACCGCGAAGCCGGCTTCGGCGTCGACGAGGCGGGCGGGGTAGGGGCCGTCGAAGCAGGCGGTGCAGAAAGGCGCGGCGTCGGCCACGCAGGCCAGCATCCCCTCGCGCGACAGGTAGCCGAGCGATTCGACGCCCAGGTACTCGGCGATCTCGTTGGGCGTCTTCTGGCTGGCGATCAGCTCCTCGCGCGTGGGCATGTCGATGCCGTAGAAGCACGGGTTCTTGACCGGCGGCGAGGCCAGGCGAAAGTGCACCTCGCGCGCGCCCGCCTCGCGCAGCATGCGCACCAGCCCGCGCGACGTGGTGCCGCGCACGAGCGAGTCGTCCACCACCACCACGCGCTGCCCGCTCAGCACCTCACGGACGGCGTTGTACTTCATGCGCACCTTGAAGTCGCGTCCCACCTGCGTGGGCTCGATGAAGGTGCGGCCCACGTAGTGGTTGCGGATGAGCCCCAGCTCGAACGGGATGCCGCTCCGCTCGGCGTACCCCAGCGCGGCGGAGTTGGCGCTGTCGGGCACGGAGATGACGATGTCGGCATCCGCCGGCTGCTCCACCGCGAGCTGCCGGCCGAACAGGCGGCGCGAGCGGTCCACGGTGTAGCCCCACAGGTGCGAGTCCGGCCGGGCGAAGTACACCAGCTCGAACACGCACGGCGCGGGTGGCCCGTCCGACGGCAGCGGCCGCAGAGGGGTGATGTCGCTGCCCCTGATCCGCAGCACCTCGCCGGGCAGCACGTCGCGCAGGAAGGTGGCGCCCATGATGTCGAGCGCGCACGTCTCCGAGGCGGCGACGGTCGTCCCGTCGTCCATCTTCCCCAGCACCAGCGGGCGGAAGCCGTGCGGGTCGCGGGCCGCGTACAGCGTGTCGTTGACGGTGACGAGCACGGAGAAGGCGCCCACGAGCTGCGAGAGGGCGTCGTCGATCTGCGCGTCCACGTCGCGCCGCGTGGAGCGGGCGATGAGGTGGACGATGACCTCGGAGTCGATGCTGCTCTGGAAGAGCGCGCCTTCCTGCACCAGCGCGTTACGCAGGACGTGCGCGTTGGTGAGGTTGCCGTTGTGCACCAGCGCCAGGTCGCCGTCGCGGTAGTTCACGCGGATGGGCTGCGCGTTCTTGAGCCCCGCGCCGCCGGCGGTGGAGTAGCGGATGTGCCCCAGCGCGGTGGTGCCGGGCAGCTCGTCGAAGACCTTGGCCTTGAACACGTCAGAGACGAGGCCGGCCTCGCGCACGCGGCTGCTGCTGCGCGTGAGCGTGTCGTACGCGACGATGCCGGCCGCCTCCTGCCCGCGGTGCTGGAGGGAGTAGAGGCCCAGATAAGCCAGACGGGCGGCCTCGGGAGACCCGGAGACCGCGACGATTCCACACATTCTGAAGCTGTCTTCCTGCTGGGGGAAGGGAAGCCCGCCGCGCTACCCGCGGTGGACTTCCGATTCGAGCGCCGTCTCCACGTCTGCCGGCGTGCCGTCCATCCGGCGCGGGATGGCGCTCTCGTACACGAGGGAAAGCTCGCCCACGTCCGCGTCCACCGTGCCCGCCCGCGTGGCGATGCGCACGCGCCCGTCCGCCGCGCCCACCCGGCCGATGCGCGCCGCGGGGACGCCGCGCTCGCCCATCATCCGCAGCAGCTCGTCCGTCCGCCCCGGCGCGCAGGACACGACGACGCGGGTCTGCGCCTCGCCGAAGAGCAGCGCGGCGGTCGGCACGTCGTCCGAAAGCTCCACGTCGATACCGAACGGGCGCGGCGAGCCGGCGAAGGCGGATTCCACCAGCGCGACGGCCAGGCCGCCCTCCGCCGTGTCGTGGGCAGAGCGGACGAGGCCGGCGCGGATGGCATCCAGCAGCGCGGACTGGAGCGCGGCTTCGGCTTCCAGGTCCAGCGCCGGCGCATCTCCCGCAACCAGGCCGTGCACGACCTTCAGGTACTCGCTGCCGCCCAGTTCGTCCGTGTTGCGGCCCAGGAGGACGATGTCGTCGCCCGCGGCCTTGAAGGCGGCGGTGGTGACGTGGTCGATGTCCTCCACCAGGCCGACCATGCCGATCGTGGGCGTGGGGTAGATGGCGCCGCGGGGGTTCTCGTTGTACAGCGAGACGTTGCCGCCGGTGATGGGCGTCTCCAGCCGCCGGCACGCGTCGCCGATGCCGCGCAGCGACTCGGAGAGCTGGTGGTACACCTCGGGCTTGAGCGGGTTGCCGAAGTTGAGGTTGTCGGTGACGGCGCGGGGGAGCGCGCCCGAGCACACCAGGTTGCGCGCCGCCTCGGCCACCGCGATCTGGCCACCCCGGTAGGGGTTGAGGTGCACGTAGCGGCCGTTGCAATCCACCGTCATGGCCAGCGCGCGGTTGGTGCCGCGCAGCCGCAGCACCGCCGCGTCCGAGCCGGGTCCGACCACGGTGTTCGTGCGGACCGTGCTGTCGTACTGCTGGTAGATCCAGCGCTTGGACGCGATGGTGGGCGAGTCCAGCAGCGCCCGCAACGTCCAGGCCGGGTCTGCCTCCTCC
>DASRQW010000310.1 GCA_035696245.1 Longimicrobiaceae bacterium
AGCTTGCAGTTGATCTCGCGCGAGGCGTAGTTGATCATCGACATGGCGCGCCTCCCTCAGAGATCGCCGAAGAGACGATCGATCTCGTCTTCGGCCTCGTCGACGAAGCCCGCCTCCACCACCCGCGACGGAGCCTGGCTGGCCGCGCTGCGGCCGAACATCTCGTGGAAGATCTCGCTCAGCTCGCGGACCACGCCCTTCACCTTGATGCGGATCATTCCCAGCGTCGTGCGGTTGTCGAAGAGGACCACCAGGATCACCCGCTTGGCCACGTCGGCCAGGTACATCGACTCCTTCTCGCCCTGGTGGAAGAGCGACGAGAACTCGTTCTCGCCGATCATGGCGGCAAGCTGGTCGTTGGCCGAGAAGTCGGCGGCGGCCAGCGAGGCGAAGGCGGTCGAGTCGAACTCGGGCTTCTCGCCGGCGCTGGTCACCAGCTGCCCGGTGCGGTCGATGAGCAGCGTGCAGCGGGCGCTGGAGTCGAAGAGGAACGCCTGCAGCAGCTTGTCGATGCGGTTGAAGTCACGCTCCTCGAACGACCAGCTGGAGCTGCCCGCCATCAGGCGACCTCCGTGGGGGCCGCGGCGCGGGCGGCCATGGTGCCCTCCAGGCGCGCGAGCACGGCCATGGCGCGCTTGCGCAGCATGGGGCGGCGCTCCCACGCCAGGAAGTCGCGCAGCACGATGGCGGTCTCCACGCTGGCAGGGCCCCCGCCCAGGTACTCCAGGGCGGCCAGGCGCCGCAGCGGGTGCGGGCTGAACAGGTCGCGCCGGCTGCGCGAGATCTGGTCGCGGACCAGGAACACACCCAGCGCGGCGACGGCGCCTACGGCCAGGAGCGTGATTGCGGTGGTGCGTACGATGCGCTTCGAATCCATGACGTCCGCTGAGCCTCGACTGGGGTGCCGCCCCGGGTGGCGGGCCGCCGACAAGGTAACGTGCGCGAGGGGAAAAAGAAAATGCCGCCCGTGCGGCATCTCCCGTGGTGTTCCTACAGCTCGCGCCGGCCGTTCAGCGCCTCGGCAATTGTCACGCCGTCGGCATACTCCAGGTCGCCGCCCACCGGCAGCCCTCGCGCGATGCGGGTGACGCGCACCCCCAGCGGCGCGAGCAGCGCGTGCAGGTACATGGCCGTGGCCTCGCCCTCCACGCTGGGGTTGGTGGCGAGCACCACCTCGCGCACGGCGCCCTCGCCGATGCGGGCCAGCAGCGGCGCCACCGTAAGCTCCGACGGGCCGATGCCGTCCAGCGGCGAGAGGCGCCCTCCAAGGACGTGGTAGAGCCCGCGGAACTCGCCCGTGCGCTCGATCGCCATCACGTCCGAGGCTTCCTCGACCACGCAGACGAGCGAGACTTCGCGCCGCGGGCTGGTGCAGATGGCGCAGGGGCTGTGCTCGGTGAGGTTGCCGCAGCGCTCGCACGCGCGCACGCGCTCGCGCACCGCCAGGATAGCGCGCGAGAGGCGCTGCGCCTCTTCGGGCGGGGCCTTGAGAAGATGAAAGGTGAGCCGGAGCGCCGTCTTCCGCCCGATGCCGGGCAGGCGCGCCAGCTCACCCGTGAGCTCGTCGATGACGGACAACCGGCGCTACAGCTCGGGGAAGGGGAACGGCATGGGCATCCCGCCCGACAGCTTGCGCATCTCGTCTTCGTAGAGCTGCTGCGCGCGGGTCTGCGCCTCGGAGACGGCGGCGAGGACCAGGTCCTCCAGCATCTCCACGTCGCCCGCGGCGACCACCGACGGGTCGATCTTGAGCGAGCGGATCTTGCCGCGGCCGTCCGCGGTGGCGGTCACCATGCCGCCGCCGCTGGAAACCGAGACGGTCTTCTGGCCGAGCTCGGTCTGCATCTGGGAAAGACGGGCCTGCACCTGCTGGCCCATCTGCAAAAGCTGCTGGAGGTTGTTCGTCATTTCTCCGTACCGCCGCCGTGTCTGGAATGGCGCGAAATCTAGGAACCCGCTCTCGGCGCCCGCAAGGGACGCGCCCCGTTGCCCGAGGCCGGCGGACGGGCCGTCAGTCCACCAGCTCCAAGCCCCACTCTGATACAGCCGCCTTCAGGAGCGGTTCCCCCTCCGTGAGGCGGGAGAGCCTTGCGCCGCGCGCACTTTCGGCGGTGATGCGGTGTGCGGAAGGGTCGTTCGTCACGGCGTCGCCCGCGGCGAACTCGATGCGGACCGCACGGCCCAGGCGCTTGCCCAACGCCTCCTCCAGCGGGCGGCGCGACGCGGGCTGCGCCATGCGCTCCAGAACGGGCGACCCCGGCCCGACCTCCACGCGCACCTTGCCGCCCTGCGGGACGAGCTTGCCCGCGAGCAGCATGAACTTCATCCCGCCCGGCACGCCGTCGCCGTCCTGCAGCACGTTCTTCCAGGCCCGCAGCAGCCGCGCCCCGTCGATGGGCGAGCCGTCGTCCGCCGGGAGCGGCGCGGATGCGCTCGCCGGCGCCTCGCGCGCAACCGAGGCCGGCGATGCCGCAGGGCTGCCGTACACGACCGGCGGGCGCTCGTCTGCCGATGGGCTCGACGGCACCTCGCGCGGAGGTTCGGCCAGGCGCTCGGCGACGACGGCGTGCTGCCGCGGCGCGGGCGGCGCCTCGTCTGGCGAGAAGGGCGAGTCTCCGTACGGATCGTCCGAGTACGACGCAGGGGCGATCCGCGGCGCGTCCTCCGGCTCACGCGAGCTGGTCTGCGCGGCTCCGTATGCTCCCGTGCGCGGGGGCGCTTCCGCGGACCCGCGCGTGCTCGTCCGCGACGGCGCGTCGGCCGAGCCGTAGACGATCTCGCGCGCCGGAGCCTGCGCCGGCGCCAGAGCTTCCGGCGGGGCAATCAGGGAAGATGCGGGAGATGCGCCTGCATCCGCCGACTTCGTCACGGCCGAGACTTCTGCAGCATCTTCCGAAGATGGGCTCGCATCCGCCGACCGGGTCGCCGCCGACGCATCTACCGCATCTACCGAAGATGCAGCCGGAGCCGCCGACCGCGCGACCGTCGACGCATCTACAGCATCCCCCGAGGGCGCCTGCGCATCACGCGAGACGATCGGGGTGACGGAAGATGCCGCAGGCTGCGCATCATCCACCTGATCCCCCGCCGTAGATGCGGGAGCGACATCCCAATGCCGCTCGCGCCCGTTCAGGGCGGACGGAGTCGCATCTGCCGACGCTCGTCCGGGCTCGGCCACCGCGGCAGGGGAGACGGGCACGACAGGCGCGGGCGATGGAGACGCGGCCGCGGGGCGCGCCAGCGAGGGCGCGGAGGTGGACTGCGGCGCGGCGGAGGTCTGGCGGACGACCGTGGCGTCAGGCGCCTGCGGCCGCCCGCCCCACGCGTTTCCCGGTGAGCCCCCGCCACCGTTCCCCGCCCCGCCGCCCAGCGCGGCCAGCACGTCCTCCAGCGCCACCGTGCTCTCCAGGAACGCGAAGCGCAACAGCAGGATCTCGATGAGGATGCGCTGCTCGCCGCTCTTCCGGAACCGCCCGTCGGCGTCCATCTCGGCCACCTGCGAGAGCATCCGCAGCAGGTCGCCGGCGGAGAAACGGCCCGCCAGCGTGCCCACGCCAGCGCGCAGGTCCTCGCGCACGCCGTCGGACTGGCCGCCGTCGAGCTTCACCATCAGCAGCGCGCGGAGGAAGTCCGCCAGGCCGCGGTAGAACTCGGTGAGGTCGTAGCCCTCGTCCAGCAGCTTGGCGACGAAGCGGAACACGTCGGCGGAGCGCCGCTCGGCCAGGATCTCGAACAGCTCCAGGTACACTTCGGTCCCGACGAGGCCCAGCACCCGCCGCACGTCGGCCGCGGTGGGCGTGCCCTCGGTGAACGAGAGCACCTGGTCCAGCAGCGACAGCCCGTCGCGCATGCCCCCGTCGGCCTTGTGGGCGATGGGGAGCAGCACGTCGTCGCCCGCCGTGATGCCCTCGGCCTCCAGCACGGTCCGCAGCCGCGCGACGAGATCGGCCGTGGCGATACGGTGGAAGTCGAAGCGCTGGCAGCGCGAGAGGATGGGCGGGGCCGCCTGCTGGATCTTCTGCGCCTCGGTGGTGGCGAAGACGAAGATCACGCGTGGCGGCGGCTCTTCGAGGATCTTGAGGAGCGCGTTCCACGCCTCGCGCGTGAGCATGTGCGCCTCGTCGATGATGTAGACCTTGTAGCGGTCCTCTTCCGACGGGGAGTACATGGCACGCTCGCGCAGGTCGCGGGCGTCGTCCACGCCGCGGTTGCTGGCTGCGTCGATCTCCACCACGTCCAGCGACGTGCGCCCCGCCCAGATGCGCGTGCACGAGTCGCACACGCCGCACGGCTCGCCCTCGGGCGAGCGGTCGGGGCAGTTGAGCGCCATGGCCAGCACGCGTGCCAGCGTGGTCTTGCCCACGCCGCGCGGCCCGCAGAACAGGTAGGCGTGCGCCACGCGTCCGCGCTGCACGGCGGAGCGGAGCGTCTCGGAGACGTGCGCCTGCGTTGCCACTTCGCTGAAGCGGCGCGGGCGATAGGTGCGGGCGAGGGCGGTACGCGACACGGCGGCCTGGGCTTCGGGCACTGCGGAGGATTGGGTTACGGGGACAATATAGCCGCGGGGGGAAGGGGGCTCAACGGCGGTGATGGGAGGTGCGGGCTCACGCCACCCGCTCTACCTCCCGGCCGATGCGAAAGAGGAATTCCGGTGCGAAATCGGCGCCGTTCGGCCATTCGACGGTACCGGTTTCCTCGTTCACGCTCATCAGGGCGAACATCTCCGGCGAGCGGAGCGGCTCGAACACCTCACCGTGCATCTCCGTCGAGAGATCGACCTCCTTGGCAACCCCGTTATCGAATTCGACCCAGAGACGATGGTCGTCCAGCACGCGGGCACGGCTCACGTGAAGAAACATCGTAGAGGTCCTGGAAAACGGGAGAGCGTCCGGAGATACGCCTGGCGGGTAAACCCGCGGCTACAAAGGCACAAAGCCCACCTGCGTGGGCTGCGGCCGGCAAATCATCACGCGTTGCGGGTCGATGCTCCGCTGGAGTGGTGGAGAGAGGAGCGTCCGTCTCGGTCCTCTCCAAAGCCGCGCTCAATCGTCCGGAGTTGTGATGCTCTTCCTGGTTGTGGATGTAGGCTGCGACTTTAGGCACGCCCGGTTTGGAGACCGTAAACGCGCCGTAGCTGCCCTGCCATTTGAAGAAGCCCGAGTACGAACGCCGGTGCGTCACCATGTGTGACGTCGCGCCCTTCAGCCGTCCCACCAACTCGGAGACGCTGATCGTAGTAGGCAGATGGATGAGCATGTGAACATGATCCGCGATTCCGCCTATCGCCACCGGCTCTGCGCCGAGTCCGGATGCCTGCGCGTGGAGCGCCGCATATACCTCCCCCCGCAGCTCGCCCGCGATCAGCGGCAGCCGATCCCACGTCGCCCATACGAGGTGAACGTACAGCTCCGTACAAGGTGATCTCATGAATCGATGGGTGAGAACCGAGAAGATCCCGCGGAAGCAGCCCACGAAGGTGGGCTTCGTGCCGTTGTAGCCGCGGGTTCACCCGCCAGGCGTTCCTTCGGCTGGCGTACCCTCCCGGACGCGGCTCCGCCCAATCTCGCGTTTTCACAACCATCCCACCCAACCTCACCCTGCCCAACCTCAAACCACTCCCGCCAACCACCCCTCGACCGGATCCGTCGATTTCGCGACGCGCATGCCCGCAGCCGCGAAGCGGGCGAGGGCGGCTTCGGCGTCGGGGGTGTAGTCGGCGAGGAAGGCGCCGGGGTTGAGGGGGTCAGGGACGGTTACCGCGGACATGCAGTCTTGGAGGATCACGACCTTGCGGACGAGCGATTCGTCGACGTCGCGGACCTCGTTGAGCAGGTCTTCGATGGTGCTCTTCACGCAGTGGCTGGCGGCCTGGCCGGCGACGACGACCAAGTCGGCCTCCAGCAGCGTCTTGATGAAGTCGGCGTTGCGGGCGGCGAGCGCGCCGCCGTCGAAGCGCGTCAGGACTTCGGGGGAGAGGACGGAGTAGTTCTCGGTGAGGGGGTGGCCGCCCTTGATCTCCACGCCGTTGCGGGCGGAGCGCGCGAACGCGTGGAAGAGCCGCGCCTCGTGAATCACACCGGCGAGCGGGTGCCCGTCGCTACCCGCGAGGCAGTGCAGCGGCCACAGGTAGAGCCGGTACTTTCCCTCGCGCTCCAGCTCCTCGCAGTAGAACTCCGCCTGGCGCCGCAGCCACTCGTAATCCCCGCCGCTGACCCACGCCGAGATCGCCGGATTGGGCAGCGCCTCGCCCGCGCGCACCTGCTCGGCGGTGACGTCGCGGTAGGGCTGGAGCGGCTTGCCGTCCGCATCGACCCAGAACGACGGGAAGAAGATCTGGAACGGGAAGTGAGTGTCCATGGTGCACGTGATCTCGCTGATCGCGCCCGCGTTTCGGTAGATGAACCGCGCGATGCGGTCGCTGTCGTCCATCGCCCCCGTGCCGCTGCGGCCGCCGACGTAGAGAGAGCCGCGCGGGAAGCAGAAGTCCTTCTGCACGTCCACCAAGACGAGGTGCACCTTCAGCGCGTCGTCCGACGCGGGGCGGAGGCCGTGCGCGCGGCGGAAGTCGTTCGCGGCCTCGAACACCGCCTGCTGGTTGGGCGCGTAATCCCACTCGCGGGCCTGCTTCGAGTCGTAGAAGGCGGGAACGGGCGTCTCCCGCCCGTGCGCGGAACCGGTCGGCATATCGGCATCTCCCGTGTCGGAAGAGGTTCGTCTTGGTGCGGATGCGGAGAGGGCGCCGCTCGTGATGAGCCGGCGCCCTCTCGCACGTCGTCGTCAGTCCTTCCGGCCCGCGGCCACGTAGGCCCGCAGCTCGGCGAGCTCGCGTTCGAAGCCTCCGGAGAGGATGGGGAAGCGGAACCACGTCTTGGGGTCCAGGTTCTCGTCGTCCACGTGGAACGACGGGGCGTAGCGCTCGCGCTTCCACTGGTTGCGGCACCACAGCTTGAAGAAGCGCTCCACCCACTCGCCGAGCTGCGCATCGCCGTACTCGGGGAAGCGCACGCGCACCTGGCGGAACACCTCCACCGGCGCCTGGCGGTCGCGGATCGCCTCCTTCTCGATGGCGTCCAGCAGCGGATACGGCATCAGGTCCGCCTCGTCCGTCTGCGCCGCTTCCTGCGGCCGAAGCTCCGCCGTGGGCGCCTGGACGTTCACGGCGGAGAGCTCGGGGATGGGGCCCAGGCCGTCGGGCCCGTCGGTCTCCATCCACCGCAGCCACTTGCGGAGGAACGCCTTGTCGATGCCGGCGATGGGGCTGAGGCCGCCGGACGTGTCACCGTCCATCGTCGCGTAGCCGACCGCGGCCT
Organism: Longimicrobiaceae bacterium; assembly: GCA_035696245.1. Classification (NCBI taxonomy): domain Bacteria; kingdom Pseudomonadati; phylum Gemmatimonadota; class Longimicrobiia; order Longimicrobiales; family Longimicrobiaceae; species Longimicrobiaceae bacterium. Next base: position 7,311 of record DASRQW010000310.1, read on the forward strand.
CAGAACGGTTGCTGGTGGAGAGGAGCAGCGCGCCGCGCAGGTTCGCCAGCATCCAGATGCCGGGTGAGCGGACGCGCGCCTGGATGTTCTGGAGCGCGATGTCGTCCGTCTCCCACGCCAGCTCGCGGCCGATGGCGTCCTGCACGGCGGTCACGTAGCCGCGCACGAGCGGGTCGACGTCCATCTC
>DASRQW010000311.1 GCA_035696245.1 Longimicrobiaceae bacterium
AGACGGGTGGCAGGCACCGCAGTTCAGAGGTGCCGGCCACCCGGCTCCGGAGCGGTGCGCCCGAAGCGCATCCAGCCCGTCAGCCGCGGGTCGTCACGCATCGCGCGAAGGCCGGCACAGCAAACCCTCCGGCGACACTCAGCCCGTGGCGCCGTCGCCGTGGATGACGAGCGGGCGGCGGTCCAGGCGCGCCTCGGCGGCCTCCAGGAACTCGCGAATGTCGTGGGGGCGCACGGTGAAGTCGCCCAGCTTGCTGCGGTGCGGGCCGTGCCAGTCCGAGCCGCCGGTGGTGAGCAGGCCCAGCGTGCGCGCCGCCGTTTCGAACAGGAACGCGTCGGCCGGCGGCGTGTTGGGACGGTAGCACTCCACGCCGTCGAGGCCCAGCTCCGCGAACCCCCGGATCTCCGCGTCGAACAGGTCCAGCGGCGGGTGCGCCCACACGGCCAGGCCCCCGGCCCCGTGGATGGTGTCGATGGCCTCGCGCACCGACGGGAACTCGGTGCTCACGAAGGCGCTGCCGCCGTCGCGCAGGTACAGGTCGAACGCCTCGCCGTAGTAGCGCGTGTGGCCCGCCGCCAGCAGCGCCCGCGCCAGGTGCGGCCGCCCGATGGAGGCCGCCTCGGGTCCCGCGGCGGCGACCACGGCGTCGAACTCGATGGGGATGCCCTGCTCCTGCAGGCGCCCCACCATCCGCCGCATCCGGTCCTCGCGCCGCAGCACGGAGCCGCGCTGGTGCCGCTGGACGGGCTCGGACGCCGCGTCCACGAAGTAGCCGAGGACGTGGATCTCGGCCGCGCCGTGGCTGGTGCTGATCTCGATGCCGGGGATCACGCGCACGTTCAGCCCGCCCGCGGCCTCCAGCGCCTCGGGGACGCCGGCGGCGGTGTCGTGGTCGGTGATGGCGATCAGGTCCATCCCCGCCGCGTCTGCCGCGCGCACCACGGCGCCGGGCGCGAGGTGCCCGTCGGAGGCGTGGGTGTGGATGTGGAGGTCGATCCGCTTCATGGGGTCCGCTGGAATAAAGTCCACCGCCGGGCGCTGGTCCCGGCGGTGATGAGCCGCGTGCGGCCGATTGGCTGGCGAGAGATGCCGTTTCGATGGATGCGCATCGTCCGGTCTCCGCGACGGCCGTCCGGCCATCGCAGGCATCGGACCAACACGCGTCCGCTCCGTGGAAGTACCACGCGGAGCGCGGAAGGTGCCCTTTCGGAGCGGCATGCGGCGCCGCGCATCTCCCGCTCCCCCGCCGTTCCGAACCGTCGGGAATCGGCACGGCCGCGGGAAACGGCAGATGCGCATCAACCTACGTTAGCCGCCGTGCGGAAGCGAATCGGAATCGTGCATGCTCGGGCGCGTCCATAGTCGAGGCGCTGCGGACACGGGATGGGCCGAGGCATCCGTGCGGCGGAAAGTCTCGGATGCGATGAATCGCATCCCTACCGTCGGACGGCTCCGTGCGAGGCCGGGACCGCTGCCGCGCGGCGGTTCGGCGCGCATCGCCGGGCGACGGAGGATGCGAGAAGCCCCCGCCACTCCGGAGAGCGGCGGGGGCCTCTTCGTTCATCTGCCGGAACGGACGCCTACGCGGCCTGGGCGTGCTCGGCCAGGACAGTGACGACGTTGCCGACCACCTGGAGGAACCCGCCGTCGACGGTGAAGACGGAGGTCGTGCCGCCGCTGGTGATGCGCAGGCGGCCGTTGCCGAGCAGCGCCATGAGCGGCGCGTGGCCGCGCAGGATGCCCAGCTCGCCGTCGTACGCCGGCGCCACCACCTGGTCGGCGTCGCCCTCGTAGACCGTCTGCTCGGGCGAGAGCACCGACACGTGCAGCGCGCCCGTGCCCGCGGCGCCGGAGGGGGCCGCCATCAGGCGCCCGCTTCCAGCTTGGCGGCCTTGGCGACGGCGCCCTCGATGCCGCCCACCATGTAGAAGGCCTGCTCGGGCAGGTTGTCGAACTCGCCGGCCACCACGCGCTCGAACGAGGCGATGGTGTCCTCCAGCTTCACGTACTCGCCCGGCGTGCCCGTGAACTGCTCGGCCACGAAGAAGGGCTGCGACAGGAAGCGCTGGATGCGGCGGGCGCGGCCCACGATCACCTTGTCCTCCTCGGTCAGCTCGTCCATGCCCAGGATGGCGATGATGTCCTGCAGCTCCTTGTAGCGCTGGAGGATGCGCTGCACCGAGGTGGCCACGTCGTAGTGCCGCTGGCCCACGTACTGGGGGTCCATGATGCGGCTGGTGGAGTCGAGCGGGTCCACCGCCGGGTAGATGCCCAGCTCCGAGATGGCGCGCGAGAGCACCGTCGTGGCGTCCAGGTGGGCGAAGGCCGTCGCGGGCGCCGGGTCGGTGAGGTCGTCGGCCGGCACGTAGATGGCCTGCACCGAGGTGATGGAGCCGTTGCGGGTGGAAGTGATCCGCTCCTGCAGCTGGCCCATCTCGGTGGCCAGCGTGGGCTGGTAGCCCACGGCGCTGGGCATGCGGCCCAGGAGCGCCGACACCTCGGAGCCCGCCTGCGTGAAGCGGAAGATGTTGTCCACGAAGAAGAGCACGTCCTGGTTCTCCACGTCGCGGAAGTACTCCGCCACGGTGAGGCCCGTGAGCGCCACGCGCAGGCGGGCGCCCGGCGGCTCGTTCATCTGGCCGTACACGAGGGCCACCGAGCTCTCGGCCAGGTTCTCCTCGTTGATCAGCTTGCTCTCGATGAACTCGAGCCACAGGTCGGTGCCCTCGCGGGTCCGCTCGCCCACGCCCGCGAACACCGAGCGGCCGCCGTGGCCCATGGCGATGTTGTGGATGAGCTCCTGGATGACCACCGTCTTGCCCACGCCGGCGCCGCCGAAGAGGCCGATCTTGCCGCCCTTCACGTACGGGGTGAGCAGGTCCACCACCTTGATGCCCGTCTCCAGGATCTCGGCCTTGCTCTCGAGGTCCACGAACTTGGGCGCCTCGCGGTGGATGGCCCAGCGCAGCGCGCCGGCCGGCATGGCGCCGCGCTCGTCAACCGGCTCGCCGAGGACGTTGAGGATGCGGCCCAGGGCGTTGGCGCCCACCGGCACGGTGATGCTGCTGCCGCTGTCCACCACCTCCATGCCGCGCACCACGCCGTCGGTGGCGCTCATGGCCACCGCGCGCACCTGGTTGCGGCCGATGTGCTGCTGCACCTCGAGCGTCACGTCGATGGCCGCCCGCCCCTCGGCGGCCGGGTAGGCGATGCGCACGGCGTTGTAGATGTCGGGCAGGGTCTCGAACTCGGCGTCGATCACGGGTCCGATGACCTGGACCACCTTGCCGACGTTCGCGGCGCCGGCCGGGACGGTGGCCTTCTCGGGGGCAATGGCTGCCATCTATCTGTCTCCTTGTCGGTGTTCCGTCGCTAATCCAGCGCCGCAGCGCCGCCGACGATCTCGGCGATCTCCTGCGTGATGGCGGCCTGCCGGACCCGGTTGTAGGTCCGCGTCAGGGCTTCGAGCATGTCGCCCGCGTTGTCCGTGGCGTTCTTCATGGCCGTGCGCTGCGAGCCCTGGAAGCCCGCCGCGCTCTCCACCAGCGCGCGGTACACGCTGTTGCGCACGTACAGCGGCAGGATGGCGCCAAGGATCTCGTCGGCGCCGGGCTCCAGCACGTAGTCGACCGCCGGGCCCTTCTCGGCCCCTTCCGGCGTCTGCACCGGGAGGAGCTGGAGGGTGGTGGGTGGGGTGCTGAGCGCCGAGTTGAACTTGGCGTACACCAGGTGCACCGCGTCCAGCTCGCCGCGGGCGAACTCGTCCATGAGCGTGCCCACGATGCGCTCGGCGTCGGCGGCGCCGGGGCGGTCGCCGATGTCGGTGATCTGGGTGCGCATGGGCTCGCCCAGGAAGCGGAAGAAGGAGACGCCCTTCTTGCCCGCCACGTGCAGCTCGGTGTGGGCGCCGCTCGCGCGCAGGTCGCGCAGCAGGCCGCGCGCTTCCTTGATCAGGTTGGTGTTGAAGGCGCCGGCCAGGCCGCGGTTGGCGGTGAGCAGCACCACCGCGGCGCGGCCCACCGTCTCCGGCTGCCGCAGCAGCGGGTAGCGCGCCGCCAGCTCCGGGGTGAGGATGCGGCGGATCACCTCGGTCAGCTTCTCGGCGTACGGGCGCGCCGCCTCCACGCGGTCCTGCGCGCGCTTCAGCTTGGACGTGGCCACCATCTCCATCGTCCGCGTGATCTTGCGCGTGTTCTGGACCGAGCGGATCCGGCCCTTCAGTTCTCTGGCCTTGGCCATGTCGTCTCGCTAGTTGTGCGGGCGGACGCTGCTCAGTAGCTCTGGCGGGCGCCGGCGGCGTTCGCCTCGGGGCGCTGGGCCAGCTGCAGCTGCTCGTCCGACATGTGGCGGTCGGCGTCGGTCTCGTTCAGGATCGCCGAGTTCGCGTAGGTGTCGGTGCCCACCGGCGAGTGCGGGTCGGCGAAGAGCTGGGCGTAGTGCTTGATGGCCTCCACCAGCGCCTTCTCGGTGTCGGCGCTCAGGTCCTTCGCGTCGCGGATGGCGGCCAGGACCTGGGGGTGCTGCGCGCGCAGGTAGACGTGGAAGTCGCGCTCCCACACCCGGATCTGCGCCACGTCCACCTCGTCGAGGTAGCCGTTGGTCAGCGCGTAGATGATCGCGACCTGGTGCTCGACCGGCATGGGCGAGTACTGCGGCTGCTTCAGCACCTCGACCGAGCGGGCGCCGCGCGCCAGCTGGCGCTGCGTGACGGCGTCGAGCTCGGAGCCGAAGGCGGCGAACGCCTCGAGCTCGCGGTACTGCGCCAGCTCGCCCTTGAGCTTGCCGGCCACCTTCTTCATCGCCTTGACCTGCGCCGCGCCGCCCACGCGCGACACCGAGATGCCCACGTTCACCGCCGGCCGCACGCCCGAGTAGAAGAGGTTCGACTCGAGGAAGATCTGGCCGTCGGTGATGGAGATCACGTTGGTCGGGATGTACGCCGACACGTCGCCGGCCTGCGTCTCGATGATGGGGAGCGCGGTCAGCGACCCGCCGCCCATCTCGTCCGAGAGCTTGGCCGCGCGCTCCAGCAGGCGCGAGTGCAGGTAGAACACGTCGCCCGGGTACGCCTCGCGGCCCGGCGGGCGGCGCAGGACGAGCGACATCTGGCGGTACGCCACGGCCTGCTTGGAGAGGTCGTCGTACACGCAGAGCGTCGCCTTGCCCTTGCCGGCCTCGTCCTTCGTGTACATGAAGTACTCGGCCAGCGCGGTGCCCGAGTACGGCGCGATGTACTGGATCGCGGCCGAGTCCGAGGCCGAGGCGGCGACGATGATGGTGTAGCCCATGGCGCCGGCGTCGGTCAGGCGCTGCACCACGCCCGCGATGGTCGAGTTCTTCTGGCCGATGGCCACGTACACGCAGACGACGTCGTTGCCCTTCTGGTTGATGATCGCGTCCACCGCGATCGCCGTCTTGCCCGTGCCGCGGTCGCCGATGATCAGCTCGCGCTGGCCGCGCCCGATGGGGATCAGGGCGTCGATGGCCTTGATGCCCGTCTGCATGGGCTCCTTCACCGGCTGCCGCAGCACGATGCCGGGCGCCACGATGTCCACCTGGCGGCGGCCCGCGGGGTGGATGGGGCCCTTGCCGTCGACCGGCTCGCCCAGCGGGTTGACCACGCGGCCCAGGAACTCGGGGCCCACGGGGATGTCGAGCACGCGCGTGGTGCGGCGCACCTGGTCGCCCTCCTGGATCCCCGTCCAGTCGCCGAGGATCACGGCGCCGATGTTGTCCTCTTCCAGATTGAGCGCCAGCGCGGTGACCACGGCGCCGGTGTGGCGGGCGGTGATCTCGAGCATCTCGCTGGCCATGGTGCCCATGAGGCCGTAGATGCGGGCGATGCCGTCCTTGACCTCGAGGATCTCGCCGATCTGCTCGCCGCGGAGGTCCTCGCGGTAGTGCTCGATCTCGCCGAGCAGGACGCTCTTGATCTCGCTGGCGCGGAGCTGGGTGTCAGCCATCTTGTATGTCCTTTCCCTTCCAGCGGGCGCTGGTGGTTGCTTGCCGTGGTTCTAGTACCGCGAGGCCGGCGCGGGGCGCCGCCCTGGAAAACTTCGCTTGCGCCGGGGCGTCAGACCGCGGCGGCGTGCTGCGGCAGCTCGGCGGCCAGCATGCGGCGGCGCAGCTCCTGCGCGCGGCGCCGCACCGACCCGTCGAGCACCTGGTCGCCCACGCGCACGACCACTCCCCCCACCAGCTCCTCGTCCATCGTGAAGGTGGGCACCACGGCCACGCCCAGCTTGGCCTCGAGCGCCCGGCGGATCTCGCCCTGCAGCGCCTCGTCGGCCGGGGCGGCGAGCGTCACCGACACGCGGGTGCGGCCTTCCAGCCGGTCCACCAGGTCCGAGTACGCGTCGGCGATGTCGGGCAGCAGCGCCTGGCGGCGCTTGTCTACCACGATCTCCACGAAGCGCACGAACAGCTCGGGGGCGCGGCCCTCCAGCGCGGCCCGCAGCGCCTTGCGCTTGGCGGCGGGGGCGATGCGGGGCGTCTCCAGGAAGCCGCGCACCTCGGGCTCGGCGCGCAGCAGCGCGGCCAGCCCCGTCGCGGCCTCGAGGAAGGCGTCCACGGTGGCCCGCCCGCCGTTGCGCTCGGCCAGCGCGAGCAGCGTCCCGGCGTAGCTGCGGGCGACGATCTGCGAGCGCACGGCTCAGGCCCCCGTCGCGGCGGGAAGCCGCTCGACCTGCACCTGGCCCAGGTAGTCCAGCACCATGCGGCGGTTGTCCTCGGTGGCCAGGCTGCGGCGAACCAGCTTCTCGGCGGCGGCCATCGCCAGGTCCACGGCGTCGCGGCGCACGGCCTCGAGCGCATTCTGGCGCTCGGACTCGATGTCGCGGTGCGCGCGGGCCATCAGCTCCTCGCGGTCACGGTGCGCGGCGGCCACGATCTCCTCGCGCACGCGCTCGCCCACCGCGCGGCCCTCGGCGATCGCGTCCTGCGTGCGCTGCCGCGTCTCCTCGAGCAGGCGCTCCTGCTCCTCGCGCAGGCGGGCGGCCTCGGCGCGGTCGCGCTCGGTGGCCTCGGCCAGCTCGCGGATGTGCGCCTCGCGCGCGTCCACGGCGCCCAGGATCGCCGGGTAGGCCGTCCAGTAGAGGATGGCCAGGACGAGCACGAAGATGACGATCGTCCAGATCATCAGGCCGAAGCTCGGGTCGAGCAGGCCGCGCTCCTGCGCGTGCAGCGGGGCGGCGGAGCCGAGGACCAGGGCGGTGAGAACCGCGAGATAGCGACGCATCGGTTTCTGTCGAGTAAGAAGGTAGTCCCGGACGCGGCGGGGATGGTCCCCGCCGCGTCCGTATCGCTGTCCTAGTGCGTGACCGCTTTCAGGATGCCGCTCTGGATCAGGAACGTCACCACGATGGCGAAGAGGGCCGCGCCCTCCACGAGGGCCGCGAGGATCAGGCCGCCCGTCTGGATCTGGCCGGCGATCTCGGGCTGGCGGGCCATACCCTGCATGGCGCCCGACCCGATGAGGCCGATGCCGATGCCGGCACCGATGACGGCCAGGCCGGCGCCGAGGGCGGCGCCCATCAGGCCGTTGCTGAGGAACATGTTCGCAGTCTGCATGAAAGTCTCTCCGGACGGTGTGCGATGGTTCGTTTCGGGCACTGCTCCGGCCCCTCGTGGGACCCGGGCGCTTCCTCGGCGGCGTGCCGCCCGCGCCCTCCCCGGGAGCCCAGCCCCGGGTACTGTGCGACGGGGGCGAGCACTCCCCGCCGGCGCGGCGCTCGGGGCGGCCGCGCGTGCCCTGCCATCCATCTCAGTGGTGCGCGTGCCGCATCATCCCGATGAACACGCTGGCCAGCAGGGCGAAGATGAACGCCTGCAGGAAGCCCACGAAGATCTCCAGGAAGTTGAGCGCGATCGCCATCAGCAGCGGCGGCCCCGCCAGCCAGAGGCTCTGGAAGACGAAGATCAGCGAGATGATCGCCAGCAGCACCACGTGCCCCGCGACCATGTTCGCCATGAGGCGGATGGCCAGCGCGAAGGGCTTGGTGATCTTGCTCACCACCTCGACCGGGGTCATGATGAAGAACATGAGCACCCGCATGGGGAGCGCCAGGTCCTTGTTCCAGTAGAAGATGGTGCCCAGGTACGCGGTCCCCATCGCCATCATGCCGGTGACCTCGATGATGATGAAGGTCATGATCGCCAGCGCCGCGGTGACCGACACGTTGGCCGTGGCGGTCGACCCGCCGGGCACCAGGCCCAGCAGGTTGGCGAAGAGCACGAAGAAGAAGAGCGTGACGATGAAGGGCGCGTACTTCTCGCCGTGGTCGATGTTGCGCATCACCACGTCGTTGCGGATGAAGAGCACCAGCGCCTCGAGCGCGTTGTGCCGGCGGCCCTGCGTGCGGCCGGCCGGCGCGCGGCGCGCGGCCGCGGCGGCCATCGACACCAGCAGGATCGTGAGCAGGCCCGCGACGCCCAGGTACACCACGTGCCGTGTGGGCGTCATGTCGATGGAGCCGACCATCCAGGACCCCGGCGCCGGCAGCTCGTAGTGCCCGTGCGTGAACGGGATCTCGACCTCGCGCGAGTCGAGGATGTGCTCCATGAAGTCGACCTCGTCCTTCTTCCCGTGCTCGGCGCCCTCGGCGTGCAGCTCGCGCTCGGCTGTGGTGGCGCGGTGCTCCGCGGCGGGAGCCTCCTGCGCCTGGGCGAGCGTGGCGACGGGCGCCGGCGTCTGCGCGGCGGCCGTCTGCGGGGCGCCCGCGAGGGCGAACAGGATGGCGATGCTAGCGATCATCAGAGCTTCTTCTTGTGGTCGGCCGCCAGGAGCACCGGCTCCAGCAGCGTTGTCACGAACAGGACCGTCACCATGGAGAAGAGCGTGGGCGCCGCGGGAAGCCCCGCCGCCGGCAGCACCAGCAGCGCCGTGAGCACCACCAGCGCCAGCCGCCCCATCATCCCCACCCCGTAAACCAGCAGCCCCTTGCCGGGGAAGAGCGCCGTGAGCACGGCGAACGCCACCACCTGGAACACGCATCCCAGCGCCGCTCCCGCCATCACCCCGCCGAAGCCCGAGGGGGCCGCCATGACGCGCCCGGCGAGCACCACCACCACCGCCACCGCCACGCACCAGGCCGCGAACATCGCGTCGCGGCGGATCACTTACGCCCTCCGCCGCGGGGAGTCAGGCGGGTGTAGATGGACCAGAAGCTGGCGCCGAAGCCCAGGAACACGCCCAGCAGCAGGAGCCAGGGCGCGGTGCCCAGCCGGGCGTCCAGCCACTGGCCGCCGAAGAGGCCGGCCAGGATGCACCCCACCAGCTGGAAGCCCGCTCCCATCATCTCGCCGCCGCCCGGGCCCTGCCCCGGAGACCTGGGCGGGCGCGTGGGATCTGGTGCCATTTGCGCCTTCGCGGAACGGGTGCCGGGCTTGATGGTGCCCAATATAGGAGCTTGTGAAATTTTTCGCAAGCTCGTGCGCGGACAGTCCGGCGGGGTTGCTTGACGCTGCCGTTTTGGGGCCTCTATCTTGCGTTTTCCAGCCGCCGCCGCGCCTTCCGCAGCGGCCCGGGACCACCCGCCGCCGGGGCTCCACGCATGCGCAAGCCCGCTCTTCCCCTCCTTCTCGGAGCGTTCCTCATGGCCTCGCTCGCCGGCTGCGACCCGCCCGCTCCCGGCCCCGAGCCCGCAGGCGCGCCCGCCGCCTCGGCCCCGGGCCTGGCGACCTCCATCCAGGTGAAGACCTTCCCCGACAGCGTAAGCTTCGTGCTGAGCGCCACCAACACGGGCGCCGAGCCGGTCGCGCTCACCTTCCCCAGCGGGCAGAGCTTCGACTTCACCGTGCTGCAGGGCGAGCGCGAGGTGTGGAGCTGGGCCCGCGGGCGCATGTTCACGCAGGCGGTGCGCAGCGAGATGCTGGCGCCGGGCGAGACGCGCTCGTGGGAGGCGTCGTGGCGGCCGGAGCCGGGGCTGCGCGGCCGCCTGACGGCGCGCGGCCGGCTTACCGCCCTGGGCGTCTCGGCCGAGCGGTCTACCTACTTCGACCTTCCCTGAACGCGCCGGCCGTGAGCCGCGACCCGGCGCGCCCGCTCGTCGCCCCGTGACGCCGCCCGACGACGGGGCCGCGCCCGGCGGGCTGCGCGCTCTTCTGGGGCGCCTGGGCCGCCGCGCGACCGACGCCGTGGCGGGCGACGAGGGGCAGATCGTGGCCCCGTCCGACCGGCCGCTCGACGAGCACCGCCGCCAGATCATAGACCGGGTGCTGCACCTGGACGAGGCCCGCGCGTGGGACGTGATGACGCCGCGCGTGGACGTCTTCGCCTGGCCCGCGCGGCTCACGCTGGCCGAGATCGCGCCGCAGCTGGGCACCGTGCGCTACTCGCGCATCCCCGTGTACGGCGACACCATCGACGACGTGGTGGGCGTCCTCTACGTCCGGGACGCGTACGGCGCCCTCATCTCCGGGCAGCGCGACGTGCCGCTGGGCGAGCTGGCCCGCGAGCCCTTCCTGGTGCCCGGCAGCATCCCGCTCATGAAGCTGCTGCGCGACTTCCAGGCGCGCCGCATCCACCTGGGCGTGGTGATCGACGAGTACGGCGGCACCGACGGGCTGGTCACGCTGGAAGACATCCTCGAGGAGATGGTGGGCGAGATCGTGGACGAGACCGACGTGGAGGAGCAGCCCATCGTGCGCGTGGGGCGCAACGAGGTGGCGGTGGAGGGCTACGCGGACCTGCGCGAGATCAACCACTTCTTCAACACCAGCTTCCCGCAGCTGGAGCACCGCTCGTTCAACGGCTACGTGCTGGACGAGCTGGGCCACGTGCCCCGCGCGGGCGACGAGCTGGTGCGCGAGGGCATCCGCATCCGCATCGTGGACGCGTCGGACACGCAGGTGCTGCGCGCGCACCTCTTCCGCGACCACCCGGCGGAGGACGCTGAGTTGGGAGATGCGGATTCGGGAGATGCGAACCACGGCGGGCCGGCAGATGGAGCGACGTCCGCCGAGAACATCGGGAAGAAGCGGAGTGGCCGTGGCGCGCACTGATCCACCGACGATATCGGACGTGGTCTCCGCCGCGCGCCGGCTGCGCGGCGTCGTTCGGCGGACGCCGCTGGAGCGCTCGGCCGCGCTGTCGGAGATCGCGGGCTGCGACGTGTGGCTGAAGATGGAGGGGATGCAGCGCACCGGCTCGTTCAAGCTGCGCGGCTCGTACAACGCCGTCGCGCTTCTTTCGGCGGAAGAGAGGGCGCGGGGGCTGGTGTCGGCGTCCGCCGGAAACCACGGGATGGGGCTGGCGCTGGCGGCGTCTTCCCTCGGCGCCCGCGCCACCGTCTTCGTGCCGGAGGACGCGCCGGAGACCAAGCGGCGCCGCATCGCCCGCTGCGGGGCGGAGCTGCGCACCGTGCGCGGCGGGTACGACGACGCGCACCACGCGGCAGAGGAGCACGCGCGCTCGGCCGGCGCGACATTCGTGAACGCGTACAGCGACCCGGACGTGGTCGCCGGCCACGGCACGGTGGGACTGGAGGTGTTCGAGGAGCTGCCGTCCGTGCGCACGCTGCTCCTCCCCGTGGGCGGCGGCGGGCTGATCGGCGGCGTAGGGCTGGCCGCGCGCGCGCTCGGCCCGGGCGTGCGCGTGGTGGGCGTGCAGAGCGAGGAGACGTCGGCCATGCACGCGTCCCTCGCCGCCGGTCATCTCACGATCCCGCCCATGGGGCCCACGCTGTGCGAGGGGCTTTCGGGCGAGACGGACCAGCGCAGCCTGGACCTCGTCCGCCATGTGGTGGACGACGTCGTGCTGGTGAGCGAGGCCGCGGTGCGCCGCGCCATCCGCTGGCTGTACGTGGAAGAAGGGATCGTGGCGGAAGGATCGTCCGCGACGGTGGCGGCGGCGCTGCTGGAAGGCGTGGCCGCCAATCTCGCCGGGCCCGTGGCCGCGGTGCTCACCGGAAGCAACATCGACGCTCCGCGCCTGGCGGAGATCCTATCGGAATGACGTGATGGCGACGATACTACCGTTCGCGGGAATCCGGCCCCGCATCCACCCCACCGCCTTCATCGCCCCCACCGCCACGGTGATCGGCAACGTGACGGTGGAAGCGGAGGCGAGCGTGTGGTTCGGCGCCGTGATCCGCGGCGACGAGCCGGAGCACGAGATCCGGGTGGGCGCCCGCACCAGCATCCAGGACAACGTGGTCCTGCACGTCAGCCAGCGCGGGCCCACCATCATCGGGCCCGAGGTGACGGTGGGGCACGGCGCCATCCTGGAGAGCTGCGTGGTGGGCCGGGGCGCGCTGATCGGGATGAACGCGACCGTGCTCCAGGGCGCCGAGGTGGGCGAGCAGGCGCTGATCGCCGCTGGCGCCACGGTGGGCGACGGCGCCAGCATCCCCCCGCGCACCATGGCCGCGGGTACGCCCGCGCGGGTCAAGAAGGAGCTGGAGGGCGAGTCGCTGGGCTGGATCCTCAACAGCGCCGGCCACTACGTCGACCTGTCGCGCCAATACCTGCGCGAGGGCATCGGACGCGTGGACGGGTGGACGGACGAGGAGTGAGCGGATGCAGCTTCTGCCTGGCGGTTGAAACCGCGGCAACGACTGCGCAAAGTCCCCCTGCGGGGACTAACCCCGAGGCTCTATCCGCGCTGAGGTGCGGGCACGCAGCGAAGCCCAACCCTCTCCCGCTGGCGGGGGAGGGTGCGAGCCTAAGCGAGCGGGAGGGGGCATTTCCGAGCTCGCGACCGACAAACGATGAGCGGCGGGCAGAATGACGGCGAGAAAGATTTCCGACGAATGCGCGCGGCGCGACCTGACAAACGGCCGGGAGGGGGACGAGGGATGACCGACGGAAGCATGGGAGAGCTCCTGCGCACGCTTTGCGACCTCCCGGGGCCCACCGGCCAGGAGGAGGCGGTGACCGACTGGGTCGCGCGGGACTGGGAGGGGCGCGGGGAGATAACGCGCACCCCTGTCGGCAACCTGCTGCTGCACCTGCCCGGCCCGGGCCCCCGCGTGCTGATGGCCGCGCATGCCGACGAGCTGTCGCTGATCGTGCGCTCCATCACCCCCGAGGGCTTCCTGCACGTGCTGCCCGGCGAGCGCGACCACTTCGCGGGGCCCGCGTTCCTCGGCGCGCCGCTCCGCATCCTTGCAGACGGCGGCCCTGTCCCCGGCGTGTTCGCCACGACCACCGGGCACGCGCTCACCGCGGAGCAGAAGGAGAAGAACCGCCTGTCGTGGGACGACGTGTTCGTGGACTGCGGCATGACGGCGCCAGAGGTGGCGGCGGCCGGCATCCGCATCGGGACGCGGATGGTGTGGGACCCCGGGACCCGGAAGGTGGGGCGGCTGCTGATGGGCAAGGCGATGGACGATCGCCTGGGCGTGGCCGTGCTGGTGGAGGTCGCCCGCCGCGTGGACCCGGCGCGCCTGCGCTTCGACCTGACGCTCGCGCTCACCGTGCAGGAGGAGATCGGCATGGTGGGCGTCGCGAGTGTCGCCCGCGGCGGGCGGGAGTACGACGTGGGCTTCATCATCGACAACGGCTTGGCGGGCGACATCCCCACCGTGAGCGACTTGCACGTGCCGGTGCGGCTGGGCGGCGGCCCCGCGCTGGTGCACCGCGACACCTCCGCGCACTACTCGCGGCGCCTGGCGGAGGAGCTTCGCGCGGTGGCCGGGCGCGAGGGCATCCCCGTGCAGGACGCGGTGCTGTACCACTACTCTTCGGACGGGGCGCAGCTCATACGGCAGGGGATGGAGACGCTGCTCGTCGCTCCTCCCATCCGCTACTCGCACTCGCCCTTCGAGGCGGTGGACCCGGCCGACGTGGAAGCCACCGCGCGCCTCTTCGCCGCCTACCTGACCGACGGCGGGGCCGGCACGGCGTGACGCGCCCGGCAGTGGACGTGGTGGTGGTGGGCGGCGGGGTGATCGGCTGCGCGGTCGCCCGGCACGCGGCGCTGGGCGGCCTGTCCGTCTGCGTCGTGGAGCGCGGACAGCCGGGCGCGGAGGCGTCGCACGCGGCAGCGGGGATGCTCTCGCCGCTGGCGGAGGCATCGCACCCGGGGCCTTTCCTCGATCTGCTCCTTCGCGCGCGCGAGGTGTTTCCGGAGATGGCGGACGCGCTGCGCGAGGAGACGGGCGCGGACGTGGGATACAACGACGCGGGCACGCTCTACCTCTCCCTGCGCGAGGCGGACGACGCGGAGCTGGAGGAGCGCTTCGCCTGGCAGTCCGCCGCGGGGCTGCCGGTCGAACGGCTTTCGGGGGATGAGGTGCGGGCGATGGAGCCCGCCGTCTCGCCCTCCGTGCGATCGGCGCTGCGCTTCCCCGGCGACCACCAGGTGGAGAACCGCATCCTCGCCCGAGCGCTGTGGGCGGCCGCGGCGCGGGCGGGTGCGGGCTTCCGCCTTGGCGCGGATGCGGTCGCGCTGCTGCGGGATGGCGACCGCGTCGCGGGCGTGGAGCTGTCGGGGGGCGAGCGCATCGCCGCGCGGCAGGTCGTGATCGCGGGGGGATGCTGGGCCGGGCACCTCGCAGGTCTCCCCCGCCCCGTGCCGGTGGAGCCCGTGCTGGGCCAGCTTCTCGCGCTGGAATCCATCCCCCCCATCTTCCGGCACGTCGTCGACTCGCCGCGGTGCTACGTGGTGCCCCGCAGCGACGGGCGGCTGATCGTGGGCGCCACGGTGGAGCACGCGGGCTTTCGTAAATCCGTCACCCCTGCCGGCCTGCGGATGCTCATCGACGGTGCGATGGAGGTGGCGCCGTCGCTCTCCAGCGCGCCCGTGGCGGAGACGTGGGCCGGCCTGCGCCCCGGCACGCCCGACGGCCAGCCGATCCTGGGCCGCGACCCGGACGTGGACGGCCTGGTCTACGCCACCGGCCACTTCCGCAACGGCATCCTCCTCGCCCCGCTCACCGGCCAACTCATCGGCGACATGCTGCTGGGCCGCGCCCCATCCACCGACCTGGCGCCGTTCGGCATCTCACGCTTCGGAGCTGCACACGGGCCCGACCCTGCATCCATCGCGTGATGATGCATCGATCCGGGGTTTCCTGCCGGCCGCGGATAACGACGCCGGAAATCGCGGTGTAGCCAGCACCGCCCTGGCGCGTGAACGCGCGGGCTGCGGTGGCGCGAAGACCGCTTCGGGGCCTGCTTCCGAGAGCTCGTCTCAGGTCGCCCGCTTCTGCGGAAATCCACCTCGCACGTCCCTCCAATCCCCCCGGCGCGTTCGATGAGCCACCGGTTCCAGTGCACCTCAGGCGTCGCCGGCTTCTTCCTCGCTCGCGCCGTAGCGCGCGGATGCACACGTGAGCGAGCGAGTGGACACGCCCGCGCCGGCGGGCCTGCCCAGCATCGGCATCTCCGCCCTGCACTGATGGATCGCGGCTCCTCCTTCCGCGAATCCCGACGCGTTCTCAGCGGCGCATCTCAACTCCTACGCTGATCGATCCCCGTCATCCTAATTCGGTACATTGCGATGTCGATTCCGAGACTCCGAATTTTGGCTCAGGCCTGCGTGCTCCCGGCGCTCGCCGGTGCGTGCGGGCATGCGACGCCCACGCCGCAGCGGCTCGCGCCGGTGGGGTGCGAGGCGGGGTGCGGCGACACTGTGAAGGTGCAGTTCCTGGGTGCGGCGGGATTCCTGATCCGCCACGGGGACGACGCGGTGCTCACGGCGCCGTACTTCTCCAACGCCAGCTTCGTGCAGACGCTGCTCGGGCGCGTGCGGCCGGACAGCGGGCGAATCGCGCGGGGAATGGCGATGATGGGCGGCGACACGGCCGGCATCCGCGCCATCCTGGTGGGCCACGCGCACATCGACCACCTGATGGACGTGCCCGACATCGCCCTGCGCTACCTTCCGGGCATGCCCATCTACGGCAGCGGGACGATGAAGAACGTGCTGGCCGCATCGCCCGTGCACCCGCGGTTGCGCGTGGTGAACGACAGCGCGGGCACCGACCTGGTGATGGGCCGGTGGATCTATCCCAAGGCCGAGCCCGGCATCGCCACCGGCACCGCTGCGGACAGCACTGTGCGATTCATGCCCATCGCCGCGCGGCACCCGTTCCACGCCTTCCGTGCGGTCAAGCTCTTCCGCGGCCACGCCGACACGCCGTACGTGCGCCTGCCGCGCACCGCGAGGGAGTGGAAGGAAGGCAACCTCTACGCGTACGTCATCGAGTTCCGCGACCCGCGGCGCGACAGCACGCTGTACCGCATTCACTTCTCCGACGCCCCGGCGTGGCGGCACGAGGGCTTCCCCCCCGGGGCGCTGGGGTCGCGGTACGACCTGGCCCTGCTCTGCGTGGGCGGCTACCACGACGTGCGGCCGGACCACGACGTGCCCACCGAGTTCCTGCGCACCATCCGCCCGCGCCACGTGATCCTGGGCCACTGGGAGTCGTTCTTCAGCGAGCAGAACCGGAAGATGCGCCCGATCCCCACGCTCAAGCTGAACAACGTCTACATCCCCCGCGTGGTCCGCGCGATGGGCGGCGACGCGAACGCCTACACCCTCCCCGAGCCCGGCGACAGCGTCAAGCTCTGCGTCTGCGGCGGCAAGCGCGGCGCCCTCGCCGTTCCTCCGCCGTCGGGCTGAGACGGATCCGGAGAATCGGTGCGGCCGGCATCGCCCTGGCGACTTAGCCGCGGGCTACGACGGCACGAAGCCCACCTGGATGGGCTGCCGTGGACGCGGCCGCGCTTCGCCGCGTGCTGGAGTGCTCGCCCGTGGGCACCCCGGCTCGGGCTCCACCTTCACGCTTACGCTCCCGCTGGCGTAGCCCCTCCGCGTAAGCGTCCGACGACAATCCTCCGCGATACCTGGTCGGCGGCGCGGCACGGCTCGCCCACTTCACACCACGGTGATTCATGAGAACATCCCGGCAGATCCCATTCGTGCTCTTCATCGTCCTGCTCGGCGTGCTCTGGGCGATGAACCCCCGCATCGAGCAGCACCGGCGGCCGTTCGCATCACAGGCCGCCCGGGCGTTCAGCCAGGAGCACAAGGTCCTCTCGTTTCTGGGCTTGAAGGAGGACGACAGCGACGACCTTCTCTACCACGATGCGAAGGTGTTCTCGTACACCACGCTTCACGGCCGGCTGGTGAGCTTCGGGATTGCGGGAAAGGTGTTCGCGAGGGACTACCGGCAGGTGATGGAAGACATCCATCAAGACGAGCTTCGGACGCGCGAACGGGAGCAGACGCCCGTGGAGTAGCGCATCCATACGCGGGACCATGGCGCGCGGGGGAGACGGATTCGCATCCGTCTCCCCCGCTGCTTTTCACGGCCGATCACGCTGCCTCCACTCCCGATCGAGCCGATCCGTCCCCGTGCTCAGCCCGGCGTCCCGCGCTGGTGCGGAGCCCGGCGTCGTCAGGAGCCGCCGCCGGGCTGGCCGGGAGGAGAGGCCTGGGTGGGCTGGCCGGGCCGTGCAGGCGCGGTGTCGTTGGCCACGGTGCCCTGGCCGCGCTCCGGGGACTGGCCCGCACCCTGCGCGTCGGGGTTGCCGTTCTGGGCCTTGCTCCCCGCCTCGCACGCGGCCAGCGCGAGCCCAGCGGCAAGGGTCAGGATGGGCACGAATCTCAGCTTGCGCATGGTCATTCCGTCGCTGTCGTGATCGTCGCCGGCGGCCTGGCTGTCGGCCGCCCGGATGTGCGCACCAGCGCCAGAACCGTTCCACCGCGGGCCGATCCGCGCCGGCAACGCCGATCCTGCGGCGGCTCGCACGCACCCGCCAGGTCCACGCACACACAGCAGCCGCGCGACCTTCGTCGTTCCCGGACGATGCGGCCTCGTGGGCTGTTGGCGCGCTGCGGGCGGCCGCGTGAAAGCGTTGTACGCCGATGATCCCCCACCGATACTGTGGAAGCCGCGAGCCAGCGGTCTGCCGAGCATGTGACGGGCGGCGCAATCGCGGCGATCTACGTCCGCTTTCGCGTGGCATGCCGCGCGTGGCCCGGACCGCAGCTGCATCCCCACCCCCACCGCATGGAGACACGATGAGCACAACGGCCAGGAGCGTGAACGCGTGGATCTCGGTAGACGAGGACCACCCCGACGGCACGAGCTACACGTCACCGGAAAGCTGCTACCAGGCGATGGTGAGGTACGGGGTGTACCGGTCGCTCGACATCCTCTGCATCTGCTGGGTGCACACGCTCCCCACCGGCGCCCACACGGTGCCGCAGGGCGACGGCCGCACGATCACCGTCGGCCTCGGCCTCGGCGGGCATCATCCCGGCGGGCTCACCAGCCAGGACTACATGGATTGGGTGATCCGCGATGCGCGCAAGGTCAATCCCGGAATCAAGATCCTGGCGACGCTGGGCTTCGAGGGGCAGGAGATCGAGCGGATCTTCAACCCCGATCCCGACACGTGGCAGCAGGCGGCCGATGCCTTCGCCGCCAACCTCATGGCATACGTGGAGAGATACCGGCTGGACGGCTTCGACGTGGACTGGGAGCAGGGCCTGGCGAGCGATACCGGCCCGGCGAAGTTAGCCCTGGTCCTCAACGCCGTCCGCGCCGTCTTCGACGCACAGCCGCGCAAGTACCTCCTCACCCTCTCGCCGGACCAGCCGGACCACCTCGAACCGGCGGCGGTCAACCGCACATGCGATTTCGTGAACCTGCAGATCTACAGCGGGCACACCTGTCCGGAGGATTTCGTGAGCGCGGGGATCGACCAGCGCCTGCTGGCCTACGGGGCCAAGTTCGAGGCCGTCGACGAAGGCACGCCCTATTACCAGACGGCGCAGGAGGCGGCGAGCTTCGACTGGGGGGACGGGTGCCAGAAGACCCGCCGGGAGTACGACGTCATCACCCAGTGGCGGATCAACTCGGGCAACTTCCAGTTCGAGCAGGCGCAGCAGATGATCCTGTACCAGCTCGTGCACGGCGTTCCCCGGCCGGGGTTCGACGACGCGCCCATCGCGGGCGCCGCAGGCAACCCGCCCATCACCCAGCTCCTGGTGCGCGCGGGCGACGTCCTGGACGCGGTGCAGACCCTGAGCACGGGCACGTGGGAAGGCATGCCGATGCCGTACGAACTTCCCCAGCACGGCGGCGACGGCGGCAGCCCCCACACGGTCTCCATCCCCGCGGGCGACGCGCTCGTGAAGATCTCGGGCTACACGGGCGGCTGGTTCGGGTGGGACTGCGTGCTGCAGATCACGCTCACCACGCGCAAGGGGGTGATGTTCGGCCCCTTCGGCAGCATGGCGAACAGCTACGACGCCACGCCGTTCACCTGCGCCGCCCCGCCAGGCCAGTCGATCGTGGCCCTGAGCGGCAGCATCGTACACGTGCCGCGCGCCAGCGGCGGCCCCACCGACGTCGTCGCCAGCCTCGCCGCGACCTACGCCTGACCTCGCCGTGCGCTCCCGCTCCGGCAAAGCAGCGCGCTATCGGCAGGCGGAATCCCTACATCACCAATCCGAAGACGCCCGCAAAATCGCACAAGCGCTTACGCTGCAAGCAGTTCTCCCCTCTCCCGCTTGCGGGGGAGGGGCCGGGGGAGGGG
>DASRQW010000312.1 GCA_035696245.1 Longimicrobiaceae bacterium
CAGCTCCAGCGGAGTGTCGTTTCGCCCGAGCATCGCTCTACGCAGAAGAGGAGTTCACCAGTAGATTCGCTCCCTCAATCTACCGCTTCACACCCTGAGGCGCAGCGTTTTTCAACAGACTTCTAGACGAGGCGGTCCTCGTCCCGTTCGAGGTCCGTGCTAATCCCGCGCAGACTGCCGCGCAGGTCAGCCGCGGATCGCAGAGGAACGAGATAGACTCGTTCACCGCTCGAGGCAACGGCCAGCCGCTGGCCCACATATAGGCCCAGCTCATCGCGCACGGACTGCGGAAGAGTCACGGCGAAGTCGTTCGAGATCGTCACCTTGCACATGATCACTGCCGGTGGGTCGAAGGACGAGCTTGCAACGCCGGCCGGAAGGCCCGTGGCGGTGGAGAAAGCCCTGGAACGAAAGAACCGGGCCCGGACGTGTGTCCGGGCCCGGCAGGTCTTCTCGGGTGAGAAGAGATTACATCTTCTTGGTCGAGTCGATCTTGACGGTGTCGGTCGGGTTCGGGTTCGCCGGGGCGGCCATGGCGGCGCTGTCCGTCGCCGCGGGGGCGGCCGGGGCGGCCATCGCGGCCGAGTCGGTCATGGGGGCGGCCGGCGCGGTCGTGGTGGTGGTCGTCGCGCTGTCGGTGGCGGCGGCGTCGGTGTTCGCGGTGTCGTCCTTCTTGGCGCAGGCGGCCATGGTGACGAACGCGGCGGCTGCGACGATCGCGAAGAAGCGGTTCTTCATCTGAGTGCTCTCCAGAGACTGGCGGTAGAACGGGGCCCGGGCCGATTGCCCGGGCCCCTGAGTTCACCTCGTAGCGATCCGCGCCCGGAGGCGCGGAGAACGACTACTGGTGGTTGGTCGAGTCGATCTTGGTGCCGGCGGCCGGAGCGGCCGGGGCGGTGGTCGCCGCGCCGGCAGCGGCGCCGGTGCTGTCGACCTTCTGGGTGTTCGTGTCGGTCGTGGTGGTGGTCGTCGTGGTCGTCATCATGGTGTCGGCCGTCGGGACGACCTGCACCGAGCTGTCGGCGGTCGTGGTGCTGCTGCTGCCGTCGCCGTTGGCGGCGTCGTCCTTCTTGCAGGCGCCCAGCGAGACCACGGCGGCGATCGCGACGATCGGGAGGATGCGGCTCTTCATCGGAGTGCTCCAGTTTGCTCGGAGTGAAGACCGGGCTCCCTCGCCCGATCGTTGCTGCTGGCCCCGCGCCACTCGCGGGACGGCCCCGCTAAAGGCAACGGGTGTGCCGGGTGAGGCAGCGGCGCGGCGGCATGGCGGAAAGTGCCGCCGCCGCTTACCTTTCCGGCATTCGCGAGCCCTTCCGGCGCAGTCCGCGGGGGCCGTCCGGAACGTTCGCGGGCGTTCAGTGAACAGTGCCCGCGTGTTCAGTGAACACCAAACGCACCATCGAACGAACACGCCGCGAGACCCCGCGGCACCTCCCCACAACCGCCGGACGGGGATGCGAGGACTGTCCCTCCGCACCAAGATCTTCATCCTGTTCGCGGGCGCCGCGCTGGTGATCGTGGTGCCCACGCTGCTGCTCATCGCCAACGCGGTGGAGCACGGCGTCTACCAGCGCGCCACCGACGACCTGAACCGCGCCGCCACCGGCCTGGCGACCAACTGGTCGCTGCGCGAGGACGCGCTGCTCAAGGACGCCAACCTGCGCGCCCTGCGGCCCGGCCTGTCCGCCGCGTGGCTGCGCGGCGACGAGCGGCGGGTGCGCGCCATCCTGACCGACCGGCGCGACCGCGACAAGCGCATCGGGGTGCTGGCGCTGGACAGCGCGGGGCGCTCACTGGTGGGCCCGCGGCTGGACAGCGCCGCCGTGGCACAGGCGCGCGGCTACGGCACCGTCGTCACGGCGCCGGAGGCCGGCGGGCCGCTGCGGATGGCGCTGGCGCCCGTGCTCACCGACAGCAGCCGGCGGCTGGGCGAGGTGGGCGTGGCAGTGCGGCTGGACTCGGCCGCGGTGGGCGACCTGAAGAAGGACCTGGCGGGCGGCACCGACCTGGCGCTGGTGGTGGGCGACTCGCTGATCGCCACCACCGTGCGCGACACGCTGGCCGTGGCGCTGCGCGGGGCGGACCTGCCGTCGCTGCTGCGCACGAGCCACATCACGCCGCGGAAGCTGGCGGGCCGGTCGTACCTCACCCTCGCCACGTCGCTGCCCACGCGGGGGATGCCGGTGGGCGTCGTCCTCTTCCGGCAGACGACCGACGAGCTGAACGTGGTGGCGGCGATCCGCGGATCGCTGGTGGGCATCGGGGTGGTGGCGCTGGTCTTCGCGCTGGTGCTGGCGGTGTTCATCGCCCGGATCGTCTCGCGGCCGGCGGCGGCGCTGGCCGAGGCGTCGGGGCGCCTGGCGAAGGGCGACTACGACGCGCCGCTGCCGCCCGCCTCGGGCGACGAGATCGGGCAGCTGGCGCGGGCCTTCGGCGAGATGCGGCTGGCCATCGCCGAGCGCGAGTCGCGGCTGCGGTCCGCGCAGGCGGAGATGATCCACCGCGAGAAGCTGGCGGCCATGGGCCGGCTGGTCGCGCAGCTCTCGCACGAGATCAACAACCCCATCTACAACATCCAGAACTGCCTGGAGGCGCTGGAGCGGCGCGGCGACCCGGGCGACCCGAACCGCGAGTTCCTCACGCTCGCGCAGGAGGAGCTGTCGCGCATGGCGGGGCTCACGCGCCAGCTGCTGGACCAGAGCCGTCCGCTCTCCGACGCGGCCACGGCGCTGGACCTGAACGAGATCGTGAACCGCGTGCTCACGCTGGCCTCGCCCGAG
The DNA here is from genome assembly GCA_035696245.1 of Longimicrobiaceae bacterium. NCBI lineage: Bacteria > Pseudomonadati > Gemmatimonadota > Longimicrobiia > Longimicrobiales > Longimicrobiaceae > Longimicrobiaceae bacterium. The sequence continues at coordinate 2,781 of DASRQW010000312.1, forward strand.
CTGCGCGCCCGCGGCATCCGCCTGGAGACGCACCTCGCGCGCGGGCTGCCGGCGGTGGTGGTGCACCCCGAGGCGATTCACCAGGTGCTCGCCAACCTGGTCGCCAACGCGGGCGACGCCATGGCCGAGGGCGACGTGCTGCGCATGGTCACCCGCGCCGACGACGACGCGGTGGAGGTGGTGGTGGAGGACACGGGCGCCGGCATCTCCGAGGAGCACCTGCCGCACATCTTCGAGGCGTTCTACACCACCAAGCCGGGGGTGCAGGGCATCGGCCTGGGCCTCTTCGTCTCCGACGGCATCATCCGCGGCCACCGCGGCCGGCTGTCGGTGGAGAGCCGCGCGGGCGAAGGAAGCCGCTTCACCATCCGCCTCCCGCGCGAGACGCTGGACGAAGCCCTCGGCACCGCCGACGAGCCGGAAGCCGAGCCCGCCGCGGTCGCCTGACGCGGCCGCTCCGCCGAAGCGTTCGGCCGAACGCTTCGGATGATGCGCATCCGCCGAGACGCATCTGTATCGAGCGATCGGCCAACGGCGGGTGAACGGTAGATGTCCATCGTCGCACCGTGCTCTGGCCGTCGGCGGATGCACATCTACCGAACGCGACGCGGTTGATGTGAAGCCGCGGATCGCCTCGGCGACGAGCGGAGCAGAATGATCGAGACAGAGACGATGCCGAGCCGTTAGTCCGCGAAGGCGGACTTTGCGCAGTCGTTGCCGCGGTTTCAACCGCCGCGCATCGCCCGAGAGCTTCCGGTAGACGCGAACATGCCCCGCCGTGCATCTCCCGAGCACGCGGGCACACACACAGAGCTGCGAGACTGATGGCCGAAGCGCCTGCGAAGATCCTGATCATCGACGACGACCGCGCCTTCCGCGTGGGCACCGGCGCCCTGCTGGCGGACGAGGGCTATGCCGTGGACGCCGCGCCCGGGGGCGACGCGGGGCTGGAGCGCCTGCGCGCCGACCGCTACGACATGGTGCTGCTGGACCTGAAGATGGAGGGCCGCACCGGCCTGTCGGTGCTGGAGGAGCTGCGCGGCGGCGGCAACGCGGTGCCCGTGCTGATGCTCACCGGCTTCGCCACGGTCGACAGCGCGGTGCAGGCCCTTAAGCTGGGCGCGGACGACTACATCACCAAGCCGTGCGACAACGCCGTGCTGCGCGGGAAGATCCGCGCAATCCTGGCCCGCCGCGAGCCGGTGCTGGGCCTGGGCGTATCACGCCTGGTCGCCACCGGCGGCAAGATGCGCGAGGTGCTGCGCTCCATCTCGCGGGTGGCGGCCACGGAGAGCACGGTGCTGCTGCGCGGCGCCACGGGCACGGGCAAGGAGCTGGTGGCGCGCGCCATCCACGAGGAGAGCCCGCGGCGCTCACGCCCGTTCGTGGCCGTCAACTGCTCCGCGCTGGCCGAGGGGCTGCTGGAATCCGAGCTGTTCGGGCACGCACGCGGCGCCTTCACCGGCGCCGTGAACGAGCGGAAGGGCATGTTCGAGGAGGCCAACGGCGGCACGCTCTTCCTGGACGAGATCGGCGACGTGTCACCCGGCATGCAGGCGCGGCTGCTGCGCGTGCTGCAGGAGCGCGAGGTGGTGCGCGTGGGCACCTCGCGCACGGTGCCGGTGGACGTGCGCGTGGTCGCCGCCACGCACCAGGACCTGGAGGCGATGGTGGAGGCGGGCCGCTTCCGCGCGGACCTCTACTTCCGGCTGAAGGTGTTCCAGATCCGCATCCCGGACCTGCGCGCGCTGGTGGGCGCCGCCATCGAGCGCTGGAACGAGCGCATCCCCGACGCGCGGCGGCGCGTGAACGGCTGCTCCGACGAGACGCTCCAGGCGCTCGAGCTTTACGACTGGCCGGGAAACGTGCGGGAGCTGATGGGTGCCATCGAGCACGCCTGTATCGTCTGCGACGGAAACCGGGTGCTCCCCTCGCACCTCCCCCCGGAGATCCTGGAGCGGGACGTGCCGCTGGCGGAGGCCTACGGCACCCGCCCCGCCGAGAGCGGCCGGCGCTACCAGGCTCCGGACGCCGATGCGGAGCGCGAGGCGATCCGAGAGGCGCTGGAGCAGGCGGAGGGGA
>DASRQW010000313.1 GCA_035696245.1 Longimicrobiaceae bacterium
GGCCGTGCGGTTGTACTTCTGCTTCTTGTGCTTCAGGCCGCCAGCCAGCGCGCTCAGCCCGAACACCAGCAGCAGGTTGCCGATGATGGAGCCGGTGATGGATGCCTTCACCAGGTCGTACAGCCCGGCGCGCATGGCCACGATGGCGATGATCAGCTCCGCCGCGTTGCCGAAGGTGGCGTTCAGCAGCCCGCCCACCCCCTCGCCCGCACGGTCGGCGATGCGCTCGGTGGCGTGCCCCATCACCCCGGCAAGCGGGATCACCGCCAGGCACGACACGCCGAACACCACCGGCGCGCTGGCGTGCACCACGTACTCCAGCACCAGCGCCACCGGCACGAACACCAGCAGCAGGTTCAGGACGTTGCCGCCCTCGAAGAATCGTCTCACCGCTCTCGTCCCCTCCCCAAGGTCTCCGCCCGGCCGCATCGGCTCGGCGGAGAGCATACGTCCGCATCCCGTACGGCGCAACGCACGGCATCTCACGCTTCGCCGTGCATCTCCCGTCGCCGTCACGCCGCGGCGCGATTCCCGTTCCACGTCTCCCCAAATCCGCCGGTTTAGAAGTGGTGGCGGAGACGGGATCGTCGGCCGTTCGGCATCGCATCCTCTGAGTGCGATCGGTGGACGGGAGGCTGGACGCGGGGTATAGATTGAACCCGCGCCGGGAGATGTGAAGCGCGGCGGGCAATCACACGGGGCGAGACGATGGACGTGCTTTCGGGGATCGGGCTCGGCGGGATCGTGAGCGAGGATTCGGGAGATGCGGGGCTGCCCGGCCTCTCCACGCCCGAGGTGCTGCGCTACAGCCGGCACCTGATCCTGCCCGGCGTGGGGATGGAGGGCCAGCGCAAGCTCAAGGCGGCGAAGGTGCTGCTGGTGGGCACCGGCGGGCTGGGCTCGCCGCTGGCGCTGTACCTGGCCGCGGCCGGCGTGGGCACGCTGGGGCTGGTGGACTTCGACGTGGTGGACGAGACCAACCTCCAGCGCCAGGTCGTGCACGGCACCAAGGACGTGGGCCGCCCGAAGATCGACTCCGCCGCGGACCGCGTGGCCGACGTGAACCCGCACGTGAACGTGGTGAAGCACGAGACGCAGCTCACCAGCGAGAACGCGCTGGAGATCCTCGCGCCGTACGACGTCGTCATCGACGGGACGGACAACTTCCCCACGCGCTACCTGGTGAACGACGCCTGCGTGCTGCTGGGCAAGCCCAACGTGTACGGATCCATCTTCCGCTTCGACGGGCAGCTCTCGGTGTTCTGGGCGGCGAAGGGGCCGTGCTACCGCTGCCTCTTCCGCGAGCCGCCGCCGCCGGGGCTGGTGCCGAGCTGCGCCGAGGGCGGCGTGCTGGGCGTGCTGCCCGGCATCATCGGCACCATGCAGGCGCTGGAGGCCATCAAGCTCATCGTGGGCGTGGGCGAGCCCATGATCGGCCGGCTCATGCTGTTCGACGCGCTCGCCATGCGCAGCCGCGAGCTTCGCCTGCGGAAGGATCCCGAGTGCCCCGTGTGCGGCGAGCACCCCACGGTTACGGAGCTCATCGACTACGTACAGTTCTGCGGCGGCGTGGCGGGCGAGCACGATCCGCCCGTGCCGCTCGTCTCCGCGCCGGATCTGCTTGGCCGCCTCTCTTCGGGAGATGCGGTTACGCTGGTGGACGTGCGCGAGCCGCACGAATGGGAGATCGCGAACCTGGCCGAGCACGGCGCCCGCCTGATCCCCCTGGCCGACCTGCCCGCGCGCATGGGCGAGCTGGATCCCGCGGGCGAGATCGTCGTGCACTGCAAGGCCGGCGGCCGCAGCGCCCAGGCCGTCCGCCAGCTCATCGGCGCAGGCTTCTCCAACGTCCGCAGCCTGGACGGCGGCATCACCGCGTGGAGCGAGCACGTAGATCCGTTCAAGCCGAGGTACTGACCCGCCCTGCCGGGTGTGAATGCCCTGGCGACGTCCTCCGGAGCCTACGCTCTGGGCAGAAGGCGGCGAAGCTCGTAATGCTCCACCGCCTCCTTGGCGGACTTCAGCCCCTGCGGACGCTCCTCGCGCAGCAGCTTGATGGCCTCGATCTTATTCCCCTTCGCTAGGGCGGTGAGCACGCGCGGCGACGGAGGAGGCAGCTCGGCCTCGTAGAGCGTGCGGATGCGGAGCTTGTGCACCGTGTCCCTGGCCTCCCACAGCCCGTCTCCCGTCTCGTTCCGGTGCAGCCGAATCGCTTCGCGGACGGCGCCCTTGCGGAAGAGCACCGTCACGCCATCCGACACCTCGACGGCCAGGGCCTCCCTCACCGCCTCCGGGGTCCGCGGGGGCGAGTCGTGGCCGATCGGCGCGTACCCTCGTCGCGCCGCGAAGAAAAAGAATCCGCACATCCACGCGCACAGCAAGGCCATCAGGATGTAGCCGTCCCGGAGCGCGAGCACCACGGTGATCAGGCTGAGGCCGGCGATAACGGCGGCGGCGTTGCGGGTGGTGGCCGTTTCGGTCACGCGAGGAGACATGGACTGGGCAGCGGGAGGACGCCGGGACGCCGGGATCGGTTCAGGCGGAAACGAGCACATGATGCATTCTCGGTCGTCGTCGTGGCAAGGAACGTCGAAGCCGCCGCGCATCCCGGGAGATGCACGGCGGCTGGTTTTTGGTCCTACCCACGGTCGGAAGATGTGCATCATCCAAACCCGTCGGTAGTGTTCCGCGCGAACCCCGGCCAGTTCGCGGGGGAGAGATATCGGATGCGATAAATCGCACCCCTACAAGGAGATAGGCGCTAGTCCTTGTAGGGGCCGAACTCGTCGGCGCCGGCCATGACGACGACGAGGGGGCGAAGGGTGTGGAGGACCTCGATGGTGTCGCCCTGGGCCGACAGCACCTCGGGGAGGCGGCGGTACACGTGGGGGCTCTCGTCCAGCCCGCCGCCGCGCAGCACCACGCCCTTGGCCGCGATCCACGAGTGCATCATCTCGGCCGATACGCGGCCGGGGGAGATGATCTCGCCCGTCTTCCACTTGCGCTTGCCGGCCGCCTGCGTGCGCGACATCACCCGGCCGGCGCCGTGCACGGTGCTGAACAGCGCCTCGCGCTGCACCTTCGCCGTGTCCGAATCCGCCGGAGCCGTCGCGCCCCGCACGATCACGGCGTCGTCGCCCATCGACCCGCCGATGAAGCCCTTCTGGCCGGGGAAGGCGGGCGTGGCGCCCTTGCGGACCACCACGAAGTCCTCGCCGCCGTGCGTCTCCTTCCAGGCGAAGTTGTGGTGGTTGTGCACCAGCTCCACCTCGCGCCCGCCCAGCAGCGACACGACCTTGCGCGCCACCCACTCGCGCCCGGCGTACGCGTAGCGCCCGGCCAGCTCCATCAGCGCCCAGTAGTCGTAGCCCAGCGGCTGCACCAGGTCCAGCAGCACCTCTGTCTCGGACACGCGGTCGCGCCAGCCGCGGCCCTGGCCCATGGCCAGGAAGCCCGAAGCCACCGAGTGCCCGAAGCCCCGGCTCCCGAAGTGCACGCCCACCCACAGCGTGCCCGTCTCGTCGGCGAACACGTCCACGTAGTGGTTGCCGGAGCCGACCGTGCCCAGCTGCTGGCGCGCCTTGTCCAGCAGCGCCTTGCGCTCCTTCGCGGGCACGGCGTCCCACGCCTCGTCGGCGAACAGCGGGTCGTCGGTGGGCGCGTCCTTCGAGCGGTTCTTCCGGCCCACGCCAAAGCTGACGGTGTCGGCGATCTCGTCGGCCAGCGCGTTCAAGTTGCGGCCGATCTCGTCGTACCCGGTGCCGAAGTGCTCCAGCTTCAGGTCGGTGCGAATGGCCGCGTTGCCGCACGCGATGTCGAAGCCGACCCCGACCACCGACACCTTCTCGCGGTACGCCGCCACCCCGCCGATGGGCATCACGTAGCCCACGTGCCCGTCGGCCATCAGCGCCACGCGCTCGGCCCGCTGTGCCACCCCGCGCAGCTGCTCCACCGTCTTCTCGTCGTGCTGTCCGAAGATCCGCATCTTCCGTCCTCTTCTCGTCTTCCGCGTCGCGCCGTCCGGCGGAGCGGCGGTAAGCGCATCGACTGCCGATGCGCCCATGCTGTCGTGTTTCACGGTGGACGGAGCGTCCGCCGCGCATCTCCCGTCATCCCCGTTCCGGCGCGGAGCCCATGCAGGCGCCGCGCCGGTAGGACGTCAGTCGTCGTCGTCCCAGCGCCGGTCGGCGCGGGTCTCCTGGCGCAGCGCGCGCTGGAAGCGGCGGTCGCGGGCGCGCTGCAGCTCGGTGCTCTCGTAGACCGCCTCCACCTTCGCGGTGCGGACCCACACGCGCGAACCGCCCACGTCGCTGAACTTGAGCCAGCAGGGCCGCCACGCGCGGTCCAGGCACCGCGCCACCCGCGCCGCCGTCCAGGCCGACACGTAGAAGGTGTTCCACTCGGTGGCGACCACGAAGTAGTCGCCGGCAGGCACCTCGGCATGGCCGAGGTGCCTCGTCTCGACCGTGTTCATCTTCAAAGCTCGGTAGATGTGCGCCGCGGCACAGTGCCGCGGCGCCTGCTTGGGGCTCCCCGCCGGCGGGCGGACGCGGAACGGGAGGCCCGAGCCGCGCCGCCTACCGCGCGAAGTCGCCGATGAGCTGGGGCGTGGCCGTGTCGAACCCGACCACGTCCAGCATCCCCGCGTCGTCCGGGTCCGCGATGGTGAAACCGTTCGACGCCATCCCCACCACCACCAGCCGGGCGGGGATGCCCGTCCTCTCCCGGTAGCGCCGGAGCGCCTGCACCGGGTGCACCGCGCCCGCCCACGTCTCGCTGTCGGTGTAGACCACGAAGGTGTCCACCTTCCAGCGGTTGCGCTCGGCCTCGACCATGGGCAGCGCGCAGTCGGTCCCCCCGAACGGCAGGCCGGTGATGGACTGCACCACGTCGTCCAGCCGCTGCCGCGGGGAGATGGAGAGAGGCGTGAGCCCCGTTCCGTGCCCCGCGTACATGGACGGGTGCCGCCCCGCCGTGAACGCGGTGAAGAAGTGCCGCGGCTCGGTGGCTGCGGTCACCAGCGCCATGGCCGCTGCGGCCTCGCGGCAGCTCAGGAACGGGATGCCGGCCACCGGCCCGCTCATGGAGGCGGACACGTCCAGCGCCAGCATGGTCCGCTTCCCCGACGGCTCCACCGCCCCGAAGGTGAGGTAGAACGCCGCGTCCAGCGCGTCCACCACCCGGGCGACGGGCGTCCACTGCCCGGCGCCGCGCACGCCCCGGCCGGAGGCGTACGTCTTCATGGCCGCCAGCACCGCCAGCGGGTGGATGCGCGCCCGCCGCAGCGCGCCGCCGTCTCCCAGTCGCGCGGCAACGTACTCCGCGGCCTCGCTGCCGGGGGCCAGCAGCCCCACCCGCGTCATGGTCGCCAGGTTGCGCAGCAGCGCCCCCAGCGGCATGCCGTCCAGCAGCGCCTCCCACACCTCCGGGCTGCGCAGCACGGGCGTGGGCAGCATCTCCCGCGCGAGCCGGTGCTCGCGCACCGCGGCCGCCGCGCGGGCCGGCGTCAGCTCCGCGTCCGCGTGGAGAGCATCCACTGCCGCGACCAGCCGCAGCGCGGGAGACTCCATCGCATCGGCCGAAGGTCCCGCATCTCCCGTCACCGCAGGAGCCGTCCGGCCCGCGGCGGTGCGGCGGAAGAGGGCGCGGTGCTCGTCCGTGGATGGCCGCGGGTGCGCCAGCCGCAGCGCGTCGCGGTGCGACCAGCCGTCGCGCTGCGGGTACTTGAGGAGCTGGAAGGCCAGCTCGCGCGGCTCCTTGGCCGTGTACCACTCCGCCACCGCCCGCCGCACGCCGCGCCCCCAGCCGCGGAAGCCCTTCACGTACTGCAGCCAGTGGAAGAGGTGCGTTCCCGTGCGCGCCACCCGCGGCAGCGCGGCGAGGGCGGCGGCGCGCGTCTCCGCGTCGCCCAGCGCGGAGGCCATGGCGAGGACGAAGAGCGCCGGGTCGTTGCGCGGGGCCCGGCCGGCCTCGCTCACCTCCGCCGTGCGCCGCACCACGCGCGGCCCGTCGGCCTCGATACATTCCAGCACCGCACCGGCGCTCTCGACGGTGAGCTGCCGCTCGCCCGCGTAGAAGGTCCCGCCCTCGCTTCCCAGCACGAGGAAGCGGTCCAGCCGTGCCCAGCGGTCCACCGCCCAGGCGTACCCGCCGGCGGAGTCGGGCACCTGCGCGGTGCCGGGGATCGGGGCGCTCTGCGGCGTCACCAGCGCCCGGAGGCGCGTGGCGAAGTGCCGGGTGAAATCCATCATCTGCTCGCCTCCTTTCGGGCGAATGGGTGCTTCGTGTGCCGCCTCTGCCGGGCGGATGTGGGTACCGCGTCTCGGTCCTCACCTCTGGAGGCTCGCGCCTCGTGGTTGCGGGACGATAACCGAGCCGCTTCGACCCGCCCGGCATGGCGGCGCGGGCCGGACGGATTCCGGCCTGCGTGGCCGGCGCGCGGATGTAGGGTCCCTCCCGGCTCCCGGCCGCTCGTACGATTGCCGGGATGGGCTGAGCGATAACCGGTCGGGTTCGACCCGCGCGCCGGGTCTGTCGTGCTGG
>DASRQW010000314.1 GCA_035696245.1 Longimicrobiaceae bacterium
ATCCGATTCCTCCGAGGCGATGCCGGCCAACTCGTGCGGGCGCACCAGGCCCGAGAGCCCGTCGCTGCAGATGATCAGCGTGTCGCCGCGCCGGATCTGCTGGTGTGTCAGGTCGATCGTCACCTGCGCTTCCGGCCCCAGCGCCTGCAGGATGATGTTGCGGCGCTCGCTGGCGTCCGCCTCCTCCTGCGTCATCTCCCCGGCTTCCACCAGGCGCTGCATCAGCGACTGGTCCTTCGTGAGCTGCTGCGCCTGTCCGCCTCGCACGAGATACGCGCGGCTGTCACCCACCTGCGCCAGGAACAACCGGTCACCCAGCAGGCCCGCGATCGTGGCCGTCGTCCCCATGCCGCGGTGCTCCGGGTTCTCGCGAGCGAAGCGGTGGATGCGCGCGTTCGCCGTATCGGTGGCCTCACGGAGCGCCTCCGCGAAGTCCTCGGGCGAGGTGGCGGCGGTGTTGCGCCACGACTCCCGCAGGACGTCGATCACCGCGTCGCCGGCCATGCTGCTCGCCAGCTCCCCCGACGCTGCCCCGCCCATGCCGTCGGCCACCAGAAACAGGAGGCCATGCGCCGGCACCGGGAGTTCGCGCGGCACGGAGTCGAAGCCCACCGGCTCGCCCACCTCGAGATCGGCAACGAGAAACGTGTCCTCGTTGTGCTCGCGCGTGTGCCCGACGTCTGTCAACGCGAAGACCCTGGCGACGACCGGGGTCTGCGGAGAAGGCGATCGGTTCGGATGCGGTGCGGAAACGGTCACAGCGTCATGAGGCGGGCCGGTGCGATCTGGGGGAAGGTGTGTCTCATCCCTACGGACCGGAACGCCGTAGGTTTTACCGGGCTGGCCCCGGCGAGAGATTCCACGAGGGTTCGGCGCCACCGATGCGACGTTTCCCGGGAATCTTCGGTAAAGATGGACGCGGTTTCACCGGTGGGTCAAATCCCGCGCGCTGGAATCGGCGTCGAAGTGCACACCGCCCGCCGTCCCGGCCCTCCCTCTCACCACGCGGTACCGACTTTGGCTCGAACGATTCTGCCACGACGCCACCTTTCCTCGTTCCGCTCAGCCCTCGCACGCGCCGCCTGTGCCCCCGCCGGACGACATGGCCCTTTCCAGGTGATGCTCCTGGCGATCGCCACGTCCGCAATGGCGGCATGTGCGTCCACGGGACCGCGTCCAGCTCCCGCCTCCGCGGCCCGAGCGGCATCCGCCGCTCCGGCTCCGCTCCCGCTGCCGCCGGTCACGCCGGTGCGCGGGGCTCCGCTGGCGTTGCGTGTGCAGTATCCGGCGGAAAACCAGGTCATCGCGAGTCGCGATTCCAACTTCATCCTCGGCGCGGTCGGGTCGGGGGACGCCGCGCTCACGATCAACGGCATCCCCGTGGCCGTCGCCGCGAACGGCGCCTTCATCGGCTGGCTGCCCAACCCGACCGGCACGTCGCCGAGCTACGTGCTGCAGGCCGTGCGCGGCGCGGACACCGCGCGCCGCACGCTGCGGATCCGCTATCCCGCGCGGCGGCCGCTCGCAGCGGGTGGCTCGCTGGTCGTCGACAGCGCGTCGCTGGCGCCAGGCGGGCGGACGCGCGCACAGCAGGGCGAGTTCCTTCGCGTCACGCTGCGCGCACCGTACAAC
>DASRQW010000315.1 GCA_035696245.1 Longimicrobiaceae bacterium
CTGTTCGGCGGATGCGAAGCGGGGCTCTCGTGCACCGGGAGCCCCGCCGTACATCTACCGATCTACCGTACACCGGCCCTGGCGCTCACCGGCGCGCGATGCCTTCGCGGGAGATGCGGGCGTAGCTCTGCGCCAGGTCCAGGAACTCGGCGCGGTAGCCGTTCGGGTCGCTGCCCAGCGCGCCCCCGGCGAGCGAGACCACGTCCTCGGCGCTGGCGGCGCCCTTGAACTCCGACGCGCGCAGCAGCAGACCCAGCTCCGCCACCGCCGCCGCGAACCGGAAGTCCGCAGACGCCGCGGCCATCGAGCCGCCGCCGTCCTCCACCGGAAACGAAAGCACCCGGCTGAGCGTGCCCTGCGGCGCCTTGTAGCGTACCTTCACCGTCATCAGCTCCGCCCCGCGCGCCACGGCCGTGCGGGATGGGGCGCGCTGGTACCGCAGCGGGTCCACGCTGCCCGCCTCGCGCACCGAGGCGCCGGCGGGCACCACCTCGTACAGCGCGGTCACCGCGTGCCCCGCGCCGATCTCGCCGGCGTCGCGGGTGTCGTCGTTGAACTCCTCGTCGCGCAGCAGCCGGTTCTCGTAGCCGATGAGCCGGTACGAGGCCACGCGCGCGGGGTTGAACTCCACCTGGAGCTTCACGTCCTTGGCGACAGTGTGCAGCGTGCCGCCCATCTCCGTGACCAGCACCTTGCGGGCTTCGGCCGGGCCGTCCACGTACGCGTAGTTGCCGTTGCCGTGGTCGGCCAGCTGCTCCATGCGGCGGTCCTTCAGGTTGCCCATCCCGAAGCCCAGCACCGTCAGGAAGGTGCCCTCGCTCCGCCGCCGCTCGACGAGGCGCACCAGCTCGCCCTCGCTCGAGACGCCCACGTTGAAGTCGCCGTCGGTGGCGAGGATCACGCGGTTGTTGCCGCCGGGAAGGAAGCTGCCGCGCGCCACGTCGTACGCGAGCTGGATTCCCGCGCCTCCGGCGGTGGACCCGCCCGCGCGCAGCCGGTCGATGGCCTCGGTAATCGTCCGCTTCTCGGAGCCCGGCGTGGACGGCAGCACCAGCCCGGCGTTGCCCGCGTAGGCGACGAGAGCCACGCGGTCCTGCGGGCGCAGGCGCTCCACCAGCATGCGGAGGGACGCCTGCACGAGCGGCAGCTTGGTCTCGTCGTTCATCGAGCCGGAAACGTCGACCAGGAACACGAGGCTGCTGGGCGGCAGCGTGCTCTCTTCCACCCGCCGCGCCTGCAGGCCGATGCGCACCAGGCGGTGCGCGTGGTTCCACGGGCACTCCGCCACGTCGCTGGCGACGGAGAACGGCGCATCGCCCGCGGGCTGGCGGTAGTCGTACGGGAAGTAGTTGACCATCTCCTCGATGCGCACCGCGTCCGGCGGCGGCGCGCTGCCCTGCGTGATGTAGCTCCGCACGTTGGCGTACGAGGCGGCGTCCGCGTCGGTCGAGAAGGTGGAGAGCGGCGTGCGGGCGGCGCTGAGGAATCGGTTCTCCACCAGGTGGCCGTACTCGTCCGCGCCGGGGTCGCGCGGAGCGGGCATGCCGTGGTGCGCGTCGATGGCGGTCGTTCCCTGCACGGCCGCCGTCTGCCCGCGCACGCGCGCCGCGTAGCCGGCCTCGCGGCGGCGGGCGCCCGGGCTCTGCGCCACCACCCCGGCCGACTGCACCACCAGGGCCTCCAGGCCCACCGTGGACGCCACGAGCGCGAAGTCGGCCGTGACGCCGGCGGAGTCCAGCGTGACCCCGCGCTCGGCGTGCGCGTAGCCCAGCCGCGCCACGGCCACGGTGACCTTGCCGCCGCGCACCGCCGGCGGTGAGGGGACCACGAGGCGGTAGCGGCCGTCCGGCCCGGTGCGGGCCTGCGCGCTGGTCTTGAGGACGACGAGCTGCGCGTTCGCCACCGGCGCGTGCGACGCCGCGTCGGTCACGCGGCCGGTGATGGTGAAGCCCTGCGCCGCCAGCGCGGCCGGCAGGAGGACGAGCGACAGCACCACTCCAACGAGTCTTGTTCTCATGGCAGCCCTGGTGAGAAAGGAGGAGATGGCCGGCGGGCTCGGTTCCGCACGGCTCCTTCGCCGCGACGTCCTCCTTTCTCCGGAGCGTTGGCAGGGTGGGCCGCACCTGCGGCCACAGGTACAACGAACGAGAACGGCGGCCGAGCACACCTCTTGCCCGGCCGCCGTTCCCTTTCGCCTTCCTTCTCCTTGCCCCGCACGGGTTTCGGCTTCTCAGCCGCTGCCGGGCCGCTCCATGCTCGTGCACCCCGGCGCAAAAGGGTGCGCGCTGTCCATCCTGTCATTAAATAAGTGATTCCGCGAGGACGGGGTCCAACCCGGTCCGAGCGGAATCGATACTTTCCGACCCAGGACGCGGGAAGCCCCGCGCCCCATCTCCCCCGCCACTCCCGAGGAAACTTCCATGAAGCTCCGTCTTCTGCTGGCCGCCCTTGTGCTCGCCGCCTCCGCGGCCTGTTCGGCAGACGTCACCGCGCCGGCCGCGCCGCGCAAGACCGTCACCCAGCCGGCCGCGCTCGACACCTCCACTCCGCCGCCTCCCGCGTACGACGGCGGCGGGCTGATGGGCAACGGCAACTAGCCTCGCCCGCCCGGCCCGCCGTCAGCCCGCCGCTCCGGCGAGGCTGGCGGCCTGCAGCGCGTCCACGAAGTCGCTCGCCAGCCCGTGCCACTCCTGCGCCTCGGGCGCGGGAGCGTCCTGCGTGCTGCGCCGCAGGCGTATGGCGTCGCGCAGCGCTTCGGCGGTCATCATCAGCTTGCCCTCGCGGCGGTCCGCGGCCACCTGGAGCGCGCGGTCCAGCGCCGTCTCGGCCATCTCCCACTCGCCCAGGCTGGTGGCGCCGTGCACCAGGCCCAGCAGCCCGGCCGCGGCGGTGTCGGCCGTGGACGGGTCGGCCGTGAGATCCAGCAGCACCTCGGCGGCGTGGCCGAAGGCGGCCCGCTCGCCGGTGCCGCCCGCGGCGCGCGCCACCAGGCCCAGCACCAGCACCCGCTCGGACGTGGGCTCGAAGTGCGGGAGCAGCGCGGTGGCCACCGGCAGCGCGCGCGAGAAGCGGCCCTGCACCGCCCACTGGTACGCCACGTCGTAGGCCAGGCGCGGCACGTTGGGGTGCGACGGGCCGTACGCCTGGAGCGCCTTGTCGGCGTACTCGTCGGCACGCTCGCCGCCCGTCTCCACCTCCACGCCGAAGAGCGCCTGGTACGCCATGGCGGCCACGTGGTCCAGCCGGTGGCGCCGGGCCGCGCGCAGGCTGCGCACGTTGGCCTTGCGCGCCAGCGGCAGGTTGCCCTTCTGGAGGAAGAGGTTGCCCAGGCCGGAGAAGGCCAGCGCGTACGAGCGCCAGTCGCCCGCCTGCCGGCCCTGGATGATGGCGCGCGTGTACCAGCTCTCCGCGCGGTCGTACTCGGCGCGGCGGCGGGCCAG
>DASRQW010000316.1 GCA_035696245.1 Longimicrobiaceae bacterium
GGCGGCGGCGGCGCGAGCGGCAGCTGGTAATCGGCGGCTCCGCGTACGGCAACGCGGTCGGTAGGACTCTCCCACTCATCCTTCCCCACACACGAGCGAGATTCACATGATCGATTGGATCATCGGCCTGTTCAAGGCTCCCGAGCCGGCCCCGGCGGACAGCGGCTTCGGCGGGTTCGGCGGCGGCGGCGGCTTCGGTGGCGGCGGCGCGAGCGGCAGCTGGTAGCACGATACCGGGCCGCGCGGTGCCCCCGCGCGGCCTCTCCCCTGAACACCTCCTCACAGCGAGACGGCACGTGATCGACTGGATCATCGGTCTGTTCAAGGCTCCCGCACCCGCACCCACGACCGAGAGCGGCTTCGGCGGCTTCGGCGGCGGCAGCTCGGGCGGCGCGGGCGCCGGCGGCAGCTGGTAGCACACGGCTGAGCCGCGCGGCCGGTCCGCACGGCTTCTCCCTCCACCCTCCTCATCAACGGCGACACATGATCGGCTGGATCATCGGCCTGTTCAACGCTCCCGAACCTCACGTCCCGGCGCAGGCCCAGGCCGAGCCCGCGCCCGCGGACACGATCTTCGGCGGCGGCGGCGGCTTCGGCGGGGGTGGAGCGGGTAGAAGCTGGTAGGCTCGCCCGGCAACGAACGGCCGCCTCCCCGGCGGCCCCTCACTCACCTCAACGGCAGGAACTCTCGTGATCGACTGGATCATCGGCCTGTTCAAGGCTCCCGAGCCCGCGCCCACCACCACCAGCGGCTTCGGCGGGTTCGGCGGCGGCAGCGGCGGCGGAGCGGGTGCCAGCGGCAGCTGGTAGCACCACTCCCCGGCCGCGCCCGGACGGCGCGGCCTTCCGATCCCACCCTCACGCAACGGAGGCACACGTGATCGACTGGATCATCAGCTGGTTCAAGGGCTCCGACAGCGGCACCACCTCGACGACGACGGCCACGCAGCCCACCGTGCAGGGCGGCGGCGGCAGCTTCGGCGGCGGTGGCGCGAGCGGCAGCTGGTAGCTCGCTGTGCGTGCCGGCCCGCGCGGATGCGCGGTCCGGTGTAGCCCCCCCACATGATCGGAGCGCGACATGCTCGACTACATCATCGGCCTGCTCTATCCGCCCCCTCCCCCGCCTCCCAGCCCCTTCGGCGGCGGCGGCGGCTTCTCCGGCGGTGGCGGCGGCGGCAGCTGGTAGCTCCGCGCGCGCCGGTCCGCGCGGATGCGCGGACCGGCCATCGGTCCCCACATGATCGGAGCGCGACATGATCGACTACATCATCGGGTTGCTCTACCCGCCCCCTCCACCGCCTCCCAGCTCCTTCGGCGGCGGCGGCGGCACCTCCGGCGGTGGCGGCGGCAGCAGCTGGTAGGCGGCCGGCGATGCGCGTCAGAAGTCTGACGTGTGACGTCTGCCGCGCATCGAACGAAGAGCCTCCGGTTTCGCACCGGAGGCTCTTCGCGTTTTGTGCATCATCCACCGCAGCCCGAAGGCCGCCGGCTCATCGTCCTCGAACGTCAGCTGCGGTACATCGCGTTCGCGAGCAGCCCGAAGGCCAGCGCCGCCGCGATCAGCATGAGCCCGCCCAACGGGTTGCCGTTGAGGGAGAAGACCAGGCTGAAAAACACTCCCACGACTCCCACCACGATACACCCGACTACCGCCACGAGCGGGAACATCGACGTGGATTGCTGCATCTGCGGTCTGCCTCGGCGGAGAGGTGGATGGGGAGCTCCCGGATCGTTCAGGAGATGCTACAAGCGATTCCGCAGCGGGTCGGCCAGCGCGGCGGTGGACGGGCCGTTGGCGGCGGCGTCACGAAGGAACGGGATCACCTCCGCGCGATGGGTGGCGACCGCGGGCAAATCCATCTGCGAGAGGACCGACACGGTGTTGTAGATGCCGTTCGCGTCGCGCGGGTGGCGGCGGGCGGCGGCGATCAGGTCCGCCACCATCTGCGCGTCGGCGCGCCAGCCGCGCAGGATCTCGTCGCCGGCGGGGCGGCGCACGGCGGGGCTGGCGTCGAAGAGCGCCTCGGCCAGGTCCGCGCGCCGGTCCGACAGCTCGGCCGCGGCGAAGCGCTGCACGGCCACGCTGGTGTCGGACACGGAAAGCTCCTTCACCAGCGACGGCCCGTCGTCCGGCAAGGCAATGAGGACGGCGCGGATCGCGAGCCGCTTCTTGGCGGGGTCGGCGCTCAGCAGCGGCTCCATGAAGGTGCCCACCAGCGCCGCCTGGTGCACCTTGGCGTCGGCGGCCTGCACGGCCCTGCTCGCATCGGCCGCCTTCGCCGCGCTCTCCGTCTGCGCCTTGGCCGACGCCTCGGCGTACCAGTGGCCCGCCAGCGCGATCGTCGCGGGGATCAGCAGCGACGCGAGGATGTTGAAGATGTCCCACACGTCCTTCCGCGGCACCGCGATCCGCTTCTCGATGCTCGACAGCCGTTCCTCGACCGTGGACTCCGGGGCCATGCAGACCTCCTACGGCGTGCGAGGATCGCGAAGCAAGCTTGTTCAAACCCTTGTGTGGGCCTAACAACCACATCCGTGAGCACCAACGGGAACGAAAAGCTCGTTGCTCGTCTTTGCGAAAACGGCAAAGAACAGCGGCTAGTCGTGCTTGGCATCACCACCATGGACCCATCCTTCGTGGGCTCCGTGGTGACCGAGCGTACGCACGCGCAACCGAACGATCTCAGAATCCCCGGCCGGTTGGGACCTGCGTTCAAGCACAACCGCCCGTGTGCCGTTCTTTACGCGAGCTTTGATGTATTCGTCTCCCCAATTCCCGTATTCGCTCGAAATGATGACGTCATCTCCGTAACTGGCAACGAGCTCTACCGTATCACCCTGACCAGGCCCAGCGGCAGGAGGTGCGAAGTAAAGGGGACTGAAATCTACGGTCAGCTCTAGACTATCCCCGCTCCCGGCCTCCTCCCACTTGCCGTGCGGCGCGAGGGTGGCACGCGCGGCACTAAATATCCCATTCGTCGGATCGCCAGGCCTGTAAGCGAATACCGAGACCGCGTCGGCATTGCGCTCGGTGGCCAGAGCATGAGCAGCACGCCCCAACGTTGCAGTAAGCTCCTCGCGCGTTCTTCCCAGGGGAACGATCACCCGCGAGGAAAAACGTCGAACCGACGCGTAGCTCACGTCTTCCGGACTTCCCACCATCTCATATGAAACCCGATCCGCCGGATATTCCTGTTCATCCATCGTCGTTCGTGCTTTTTGATCTGTGGAACCACAGGCATTCACGAATCCGAGCACCATCACGAAGGCAACGAGCAGGTTATCTCTGCGAAAGGTAAGCATCGTATCGACGGATGAGTTAGGGATGTAGATGCAGTTGGTATCACGCCGCGGCGGGCAGCACGAGGCGGAAGGTGCTGCCCTCGCCCGGCTCGGACTCCACGTCGAGCGAGCCGCCCAGCAGCTCGGCGAGGCGGCGCGCGATGGGCAGGCCCAGGCCGGTGCCCTCGCCGGAGCTGTCGCCCAGCTGCACGAAGTCCTCGAAGATGCGCGACAGGTCCTCGGCGGCGATGCCGGGGCCGTTGTCGGCGACCTCCACCACCACGCCGCGCGCCACCGGGCGGCAGCGCACCTCCACCGGGTGCCCCTCTCCGAACTTGACCGCGTTGGACAGCAGGTTGAGCAGGATCTGGCGGATGCGCCGCGCATCTCCCGTGATCTGGATGGGGCGCGTGGGGATGCGCAGCGTGACGTCGCAGCCGTGGTCGCGGGCCAGGGGCGAGAGGCCCAGGTAGACGCTCTCCACCAGGTCGGCCATGTCCACCTCCTCCATCCGCCGCTCCATCTTGCCGGCCTGGAGCTTGGAAAGGTCCAGCAGGTCGTTGATGAGCTCAAGCAGGTGCTTGGCCGAGCGCTGCGAGCGCTCCAGCGCCTCGGCCTGCGGGCCGGCCAGCGGGCCGTAGACCTCGCCCAGCAGCAGCTCGTTGTACAGCATCACGGCGCTGATGGGCGTGCGCAGCTCGTGGCTGACCATGGCGTAGAACCGGTCGCGCGCGGCGATGGCCGCCTCGCGCTCGCGCTCGGCCTGCATGCGCTCGGTGACGTCGATCACCACGCCGATCACGGCGGGCTCGCCGGCGATCTCGGCGCGCGAGCCGTGCACCTCCACGTGCACCGTGCTGCCGTCGGACCTGCGCCCGCGGAAGGTGTGGCGGAACCACGGCGCGTCGTGCGCCAGCTCGCGCCGCAGCGCCAGGGAGACGGCCGGCCGGTCCTCGGCGGCCACCAGGTCCAGCACGCGCGACGTGGTGGTCAGCTCCTCGCGCGGGTAGCCGAAGATCTCGGCGAAGCCCGGGTTCACGTAGATGAAGCGCTCGTCCGACACCACGTAGATGCCGGCCAGCGACTGCTCCACCGTGCCGCGGAACATGGCCTCGGCGGCCAGGATGGTCTCGCGCGAGCGGCGGGCGTCGCTCTCGGCGCGGCGGCGCTCCAGCTCGGCGATGGCGATCTCGGCCAGGTCTCCCAGCACGGACACCTCCTCGCCCGTCCAGGCGCGCGGCTCGGGCTGCAGGACGCACAGCGTGCCCAGCGCGTGCCCGTCGGGCGTGACCAGCGGCACGCCCAGGTACGCCTGGATGCCCATCTCGGTGACCGCCGGGCTCTCGCGCAGCCGCGGGTCCAGGCGCGCGTCGTTCACCGCCAGCGTCTCGCCCTGCACGACCGCGTGCTGGCAGAACGAGTACGTGAGCGGGAGGCTGCGGGGGATGGGGGCGCTGCCGGCCGGGGCCACGACGCTCTTGAAGAACTGCCGGTCGCCCTCCACGAGCGACAGGCCGGCCATGGGGGTGCCCAGCAGGCGCGCCGCCAGCCGGGTGAGCCGGTCGAACGGCTCTTCGGGTGGCGTGTCCAGCAGGTCCGTCGCCCGCAGCACGGCCAGGCGGGTGGGATCGCGGAGGATCTCGGACATCGCGCGCGGGGGCTGGGGCGGCGCGGGCGCACCGGCGCGCGTGTGGCGGCCGGCGCGCGGACGGGCCGCGCCGGGGAGATCGGCGGCCGCGTCCCTGCGGGAAGAAGTGGACGCCGCAAGTTGCGCCGCGCCCCCGCCGCCACGCAAGGGAATCGCGCGCCCAATGCGCCGCGGTGCTCCATCCGCTTGACAACGCCCCCGCCGCGGCTAGTGTTCCGGGCGCCCCCCGAACCCGGCCGGCAGCCGCTCCGCCCCGCTCTCCCGCCGTCGAATCGGCGCCGGACCGCCGTCTGATCGCAAACGAACGCTCGGCGGATGTGTGGATGTGCGACGTGGACACGCGGTGTGGGACGAGATTCGACATCCCGCGCATCCGCCGATGGGCCGCGAGTCCGCGCTGCCGCGCATCGGCGGAAACGCTGGGGACCACGTCGGAAGTGCCGTGTTCGCATCGCCCGACAGAGCAGGTGCATCCGTATCCTCCGGCGGACGTTCATCCACCGATCCACCCACTGCACGGCGCCGCGCATGTACACACCGGTGGTCGAGGACTACCTGAAGGCCATCTGGATGCTACAGCAGGCGGAGTCGCCCGTCTCCACGTCGCGCATCGCCGAGCGGCTGGGGCTGAGCGCGGCGGCCGTGACGGCCATGGTCAAGCGCCTGGCCGAGCAGAACCTGCTGCGGCACGAGCCCTACTACGGCGTCCGGCTCATGGCGGCCGGCGAGCTGGCGGCTTTGCGCATCATCCGCCGGCACCGAGTGCTGGAGCTGTTCCTCAGCGAGACGCTGGGCTACGAGTGGGACCGCGTGCACGACGAGGCCGAGCGCCTGGAGCACGCCGCCAGCGACGAGCTGATCGAGCGCCTGGCGCGCCTGCTGGGCGAGCCCGAGCGCGACCCGCACGGCAACGCCATCCCCTCCGCCAGCGGCGAGGTGGACCGTTCGCGCTACCCCGCGCTGGGCGAGATCCAGCCCGGCGACCCGCGCCGCATATTGGAGGTGGAGGTCGAGGAGCCCGAGCAGCTGCGCTACCTGGGCTCGCTCAACCTGCGCCCCGGCTCGCACGTGCAGGTGGTGAGCAAGTCGCCCTTCGAGGGGCCCATCGAGCTGTCGGTGAACGGCGAGCCCACGGTCATCTCGCACTCGCTCGCGCAGCGCATCCGCGTGCGGCCGGACGAGCAGGCGGACGAGGGCGTGGAGCCGCCGGCCTGAGCGGCGCGCGCGGGCCGATGCCAGGCGGCGGGGAGGTGCATGCGGCAGGAAGCCCGCATCCGGCAGACGGGGTGCGGGGCTTCCTTGCGCCGGGGCGCCCTGGCCGCAGATTTGCTCACCAGCGCGGCGATTCGGGATACACCCTCCAATCGGACACGTACATGAACTTCCTCAAGCTGCTTGTTGGGACCGCCGCGGTGGGAACGATCGTGATGGCCTTCCGTGACGGCGAGAACGGCCGCTGGCTGAGCCCCGCCATCCCCGAGCTTCCCGCGCTGGGCCTGGGCGGCGGCGACGCGGACGACGAGACCGAGCCGGTGCTGGGCTACGACGGTATGGACCGCGACACCCTGATCGACTGGCTGAACGAGGCGGACCTGGACGTGCCCACCCTGCGCCGCATCCGCGCCTACGAGATGGCGCACCAGGCCAGGCAGTCCGTTCTCGACACCGTCATCGACCTGCTGAGCTGAGACGGTCCGCGGTCCGGCGGTAATGGAAACAGCGGTGCGCTTCCCAACGACTGAGGAGTTAACACGCACCGCCGATGGCAAGAGAAGGCCGCTCACCGTTACAACGAGTGGCCGCCTTAACGATCTCGGCTGAATCGCCGTCTGCCGTGGATATGAAGCACAGCGATAGGGCCGCAGCAGCCCACCCACGTGGACTTGCGGACCCCGGCCCGGCGCACGTACAACGCGGCTTGACAAAACCCGTTACCCAGGTTATCTCTTCGGCGTTGATACCCCCCCTTCAACGAGAGTCGATCATGTAAGCTAGTGTAGCGCTGCTTGAATGGCCCAGACTGGCCGGCTGCCCGTAGGGCGGCTATCTTCGTGCGGGCTCCAACATCAGGCGTTGGAGTCCGCACCGCCTTTTGAGCAGGTTTCCCGCTTGTGGGGGTTGGCGAGCACTTGCTATTTAACGCCATCCTTGAGCAGCTATCACTCTAGGCAACTGGGTTTCTTCATGGCTCGTCTTACTGGTTTTGTGGCTTACCCTTCTAAGCCGCTAGAAATCGGGCGCACCATCTTGTCCGCCCTTCGTGAAATTTCGCAAGACAAGACCGCACCGGCTCTTGTCCAGTGGGAAGAGAATGACATTGCTGGTCGCTTCTTAAACACCCCGATCCTCGCTAATATCGATGAGCGCGATATTCTTGTAGCGGATATCACTTCGCTAAACTTCAATGTAGTCTTCGAGATCGGATACGCGATTGGACGGCGTAAGCGCACCTTCCTAATCCAAAATAACTCGATCGTAGGATCTTCGGAGTTGATCCGGCAGATCGGCATTTTCGATACTCTAGGCTATAAGGAATACGGGACGTCGGCAGAACTCGCAGCTATCTTCAGGGGCATCGTTGCCGACGAAGGGTTGCCTATCCCTGACACTATCGCTACGGGATCACCTGTCTACCTTGTTATGCCTCGGAAGAAAAGCGACGTCGAGGTGAGAATTGCCTCCCGCTTGAAGAAGGCTCGTGTTTCGTTCCGCACATTTGATCCGGACGAGTTGGGGCGACTGCCGGCCGGGGAGGCCATAGATGGTGTGGCTCGGTCACACGGCGTGGTGGTCCCTCTACTTGCGCGGCACCGCACCGACTCTGAGATCCACAATTTTCGGGCGGCTTTCGTCTCCGGTCTAGCAATCGCAATGGAAAAGGAATTAGTGTTGCTGCAGGATGGGCAGGACCCTGTCCCGCTCGATTATCGCGATCTTGTTAAGAGTTACCGGTCATTGGAGCAGATCGATGATTACATTGCTGAATTTGCAATTGAGATTGGAGCGCGATTTCAACGAACCACAGACCCAATTGTAGCCGAACCCAAGACATTTCTGGAGCGCCTTAATCTCGGGGCTTCCGCAGCAGAAAACGAGTTGCAGGAACTCGGGAATTACTACCTACAAACTGCCGAATACCAGCGTGCCGTCCGCGGAGAAGTCCGCGTCGTCACCGGCCGCAAGGGCGCGGGAAAGACGGCCCTCTTCTCCCAACTTCGGGATCGCTTGCGAAAAGAGCGGTCTCTGATCGTTCTTGATCTGCGTCCAGAAGGATTCCAACTGCTAAAGCTGAAAGAGCGCGTACTCGATTTCTTAGAGGAAGGCACGAAGGAGCACACGATCACAGCATTCTGGGAATATTTGCTTTTTCTCGAGATTGCACACCGCCTGCTTGAGAAAGACCGCCAGGTTCACATGAGAAACGCGGACCTGTTTGAGCCGTATCAGCGGCTTCGCGCCGCGCACCTTAGTGACGCCTACTTGGCGGAAGGCGATTTTTCTGAGCGACTCATAACGCTCACAGAGCGCATTGCTGACGATTTCAGTGGCACGATCCTCCGAGGAGAAGAACCCAAGCGCCTCTCCCGTGGCGAGATCACTGAGCTTCTCTACCGGCACGATATCGCCGCGCTGCGGGATGCGGTGGTCTCCTACCTTGAACACAAAGACGGTGTTTGGATCCTCTTCGACAACCTTGACAAAGGTTGGCCCGCGCACGGGATCTCACCGGCTGACGTGCTCACCCTGCGCAGCCTTGTGGATGCTATGGCTAAGATCGAGCGAGATCTATCTCGACGTAAGATCGTCTGCCACGGCGTTGTATTTATTCGGAACGACGTTTTTGAATTGCTTGTGTCCGGCTCGGCAGATCGTGGTAAACTCGCAAGCATAAATCTCGACTGGACTGATCCAGATCTTCTGCGGGAGATCCTTCGCAAGCGATTTATATACAGCGAGGGCGTCACAGGCGATCCTGTTTTTGAAGAGATCTGGAGAGAAATCTCGGTGACTCACGTTAATGGTGAGGAGTCATCCCAATATCTCATCGACAGGAGCCTCCTTCGGCCCCGTGCCCTTATTGAGTTAGTGCAGTTCTGTCGTAGCCATGCCGTAAATCTGGGACACGGAAAGATTGAAGTGGGGGATATTCATCAAGGAGAGCATCACTACTCTAACCAGATGCTTAGCAATATCGGCTATGAACTAGCTGACGTCGCCCCTACAGCAACGGACATACTGTGGGAATTTTTCGGAGGCGCTGAACAGATGTCTGGTGAGCAAGTTCAGCGAATTATCGCTGACAGAGTCGGGGAAAACGATTGGGAATCCGTATTCCAGATGCTTCTCTGGTACGGTTTCCTAGGCGTCGTGCGTGACAACTCCGAGCCCGCATATATCTACTCTGTCGAGTACGAGACCAAACGCCTAAATGCCATTATCCGGCAAAATGGGATGTCACTTACTCTTTTCCGAATCAACCCTGCTTTTTGGAGGGCTCTGGAGATCGTAGAAAGGTAGCCGGTCTCATATCCAGGGGATCGGTAGCCACATCACTCGCCACCACATACCCGAGGCGCAGGAGGGCGCTTCGGGTCGGGCCGCGCTGTCTCGCCGTTGCGGCTGAACCACGGCCCATGTCGGCGCGTAACCCCACCTGCCGGGTGCTGTCGGAAAGACCCGTGTTGCGAATCTCTCGATGCCAGAATGGATACGTGATTCTGCCTCGTTCCGGCGGATGCCCTTTCACCCCAACGCTTCCTTCACGATGCGGTTCAGCTCGCGACCTTCGAACTTGCCCTTGGCCTTGGGCATCACCTGCTTCATCACCGAGCCGACGTCCTTGGCGCCGTTCGCCACCGCCTCGCGCACGATGGCGCGCACCTCGTCTTCGGTCAGTTGCGGCGGGAGGTAGGCCTGGAGGAGCACGGCCTCCTGCTCCTCCTTGTCGGCCAGCTCGGCGCGGCCGGCGTTGCGGAACTGCTCGGCAGCCTCGCGGCGGCGCTTGATGGCGGTGGTCGCCAGGCCCTGCACGTCCTCGTCGCCCGTGTCGCGCCCCAGCTCGATCTCGCGGTTGCGGATCTCGGAGAGGAAGGTGGTCAGCACCGTGGTGCGCAGCTTGTCGCGCTCGCGGCGCGCCTCGTTCAGGTGCGCGCGGATCTGTTCCTTCAGCGGCTGGTCCGCCATGTCGTGCCTTCGCGTCGGGTTGGTTGCAGGCATACCGCGGCGTTCTGGCGCCGCGCCGCCAATCTACCGCCCCCGCCGCGCCCGCTCAACCGCCACAACCTCTTTCGCGGATCGTCTCGGACGATTGCCACCTGCAGGGGCCCCGACCTGCGTGTCGGCGCGCCTGGCAGCATGCACGCCCGCCGCTGAAACGCGCATCCGATCGGTCGGAGACGCCAGCCCTTCGGCGGATCACGGTGGTGCGCCTCATCTACGACCCATCGTGTTTGGCCAGCGCCTGGGCGTCCTCACCGCCACGCGCGTGTCCGAACGTCTGGGCGCGTCGCGAAAGACCGGCGGACGCGCGGGTCCGCACCCACGGTTTCAGCCGCCGAGGCGTGGGGGGAGATCCGCAGACGGCTGGCTGGGTCAGGGCCAAGCCTGTGCCTACGCGTTCGGAAAAGGATCGGATGCGATGAATCGCACAGTTGTTGAAATCTCGTCTTAACGGCGCGATTCCTACAGTTTCGGTCTATGGAGTGCGGGCGGTATCGATCCCGGCGCGTTGCTGAAAGGCAGATGCCGACCCCTGCGGTGTGTAGCTGATCCGTTCGAACCGATCGTCATATGGCAGCAAGTCGAGTGAGCTTGAGGGAGTTGGAGCGTGTTCTTCCCCGGCGCGACCTGAGCCGGCTGGCGGTGAAGTACAAGGTAGACGCCACCAATCAGGTCCGCCTTCCCGGCGTTGCCGTCTTCACGTGCCTGCTGGACACGATCCTGAACCACGGGGTCGTCACGCAGCGCCTGCTGGCGGAGGTCTACGAGCAGCGCACCGGCACGCGTGCCGATCACAGCAGCTTCAGCTATCGCCTGAGCCGCATCCCAGCCTCGTACTTCGAGGCGCTCTACGCGGCCGTCCACGAGCGCCTGGCTCCCCAGGCCAGCGCCGCCGAGCAGAGGGCGCTGCGCATCCGGCGGGCCGACGCCACGGTGGTCACCCTCTCCTCCAAGCTGCTGGACTTCGGGATCCTCTGCGGGCACCGTGCGAAGCGGGGAGCCAAGCGGCAGGTCAAGACCGTGATGAGCCTGGAGGAGGACGGGCTGCCGCGGCTGCTGCGCATCTGCGAGAAGCCCTCCGAGACCAGCGACTCGGTGGCCCTGGGCGATACGATGATCCAGCACGCCCGGCCCGGCGACCTGTGGGTCTTCGACAAGGGCTGCCACTCCCGCCTGCGGCTGCTGAGACTTCACGAGGCCGGAGCGTTCTGGCTGACTCCGCACGCGACGCAGACGCTGCGCGAGGCCGAGGTCGTCTGGCAGGCTCCCGAAGCCGCCGCGCCCACCGCGGAGCCGGGGCGCGACGAGCCCACGTTCATCGTGCAGCGGGTGGAGCGCGCCTGGTTCGGCAACTCCCAGGACAGCCGGGCCGAGGTGGCGCGGTGGCGCAGCATGCCCGTGGTGGCCCTGCACGGGCTGCGCTGGGACACGCGCAGCCGCACCTGGAAGCCCATGGTGCTGATGACGAACCTGCCCCTGCGCGACGATCACCAGGGCGCCGGCCCCTTCACCTGGGCGGAGCTGGCCGAGATCTACCGCCAGCGCTGGGAGATCGAGGTGCTGTTCAAGTTCCTCAAGCAGCACCTCGGCTACGCGCACCTGACCAGCCGCAGCGAGAACGGCATCCGTGTGATGATCTACATGAGCCTCATCGCCGCACTGCTGCTCATCTGGTACCAGCGGCATACGTCGATCAACCGCGGGTGGCGCTCGGTGCGCGCCTGGTTCGCCCACGACGTGCAGGCATGGGCCGAGCGCGCGCTCAGAGATGCCTTCGCACAAGCCCGGTCTAGCCCTAGCGGATGAGCTTTCAACAACTGTGATGAATCGCACCCCTACAAGTGGAAGGGATGCAAGGAGTTGCGGGGGATGAGGAGAAGCGAAGCGCGCCGGGAATGCATCTCCCGGCGCGCTTCGTGTTGCCCGACGTACTGGGCGCTGCCTACTCCGAGGCGACGTCGCTGCCAGAGGTGTGGCCGTGGGGCTTCACCGGGACGTCGGAGGCCTCCAGGGCCAGCTCCACGCCGGGCTTGGGCGCGTCGCCCACGCGCGAGTCGCTGTTCAGCTCCTGCGGCTGCTCGGTCAGGTTCACCGGAGCGTGCTTGCCGTACGGGCTCTGGTTGTCCAGCTCGTCCTCGCGGTAGTGCGGGGTCTGGCCGGGCCGGGGCCGCGCTTCGGGGCGGGCGCCCACGCGCGGACGAGACGTGTAGCCCTCGTCCTCGAACTGGCTGCGGTCTGCGTTCTCCAATGCCACCTCCGAGTTGTGACGCGAATCGTCGGAGCGGTCCGGCTCGGTCTGCGCGCCCTGGCGGCGGCGGCCCATGCCGGAGTTGCGCCCCGTCCACTCGGCCGAGAGCCCCGTCGCATCGTCGTCCTCGTCGTCGTCCACCGCCACGTGGCCCGCGGCTGCGACCACGCCGGCGCGGCGGCGCGACTGCTCCTCGACCTCCATGCGGTTGACCACGGTGGCCACGCCGCTCACCCGGCGGGCGGCGGCCACGGCGCGGTCGCTCTCGTCCTCCGTCCACACCGAGCCCGAAAGCTCCACGATGCCGTCGCTGATGGCGCCCACGTCGATGCCGCGCATGGACAGCACCTCGTCTTCGAGGAAGGCGGCGATCACGCGGTCTTCCAGCTGCGACAGCTCGCCCGTCCCGGCGCCGGCACCCGCGGCGCGGCGCAGGCGGCCGGGGCGCAGCGTGGCGGCCACCCCGCGGGCCCGCTCGCGCAGCCCGCCCGCGCGCTCGCGCAGGTCCGAGGCACGGTCGCGCAGGCCCCCTGCCCGCTCGCGCACGCTGTTGCCCCACTCCTGCACCCGCGCCTTCGCCGGCTGGACGCGCCCGGACAGCAGCAGCCCCAGCGCGAAGCCGCCCGCGGCACCCAGCGCGAAGATCAGCGCGTCCTGCGCGAAGTCGTCGGCGTCGTCCCGCTCACGAAACTCCCACATTGATCCCCCTTCGACGGGTTTGGAATGGTCGATTCCCGCGTGCATCGCGCGGGCTGCGGGGGTGCAAGTCGCGTTCCAGCGAGGGGGGCCGCTCAGCCGCCTCCGCCGTCCCTCTTCCGCGCGTTGCGGATGCTGTCGGCGCGCGCGCGGATGATGCGCGTGCGCTCGCGGAAGTTGCGGTCGTGCTCGGTGCGCTCCACCTGCCGGTCGATCTCGCCGCGCTGGCGGGCGGTCTCGCGCTCGGCGTTCTCGCGGTCGCGGTCGCGGGGGATGGGCGGCACGATCTGGGTGGGCAGCCGGTGGCCGTTCACCACCGGCACGCCCCCCTCGGCGATGCCCCACTCGCGGCCGTTCTTATCCTTGTACAGCCAGTTGCGCGAACGTCGGCGCCGGTCGGCCTCGGCCGCCGAGCTGTCGTTGATCTCGTCGATGCGCGCCTGGAGGTGCTCGCGATATCTCTCGATGTCCGTCTTCGGCCGCTCCGGCGGCAGCGTGCGCGGCACGTACAGCCGGGGATCGCGATAGCCGGGGTTCAGCCGGTCGCCGAGGCCGCCGCCCGTTCCGCCCCCGTTGCGCGCGGCGGCTCCCGGCGCGCCCACACCCGTCCCCGGCGCCCCCGCCTGCCCGCCCGGCTGCGCACCCGGAGCGCCCACCCCCGGCGCGCCGCCCACCGCGGGCGCGCCTCCGCCCCTCGCGGGCACGGAGGACGGCGCGCGAGGACGCGTGGGGACGTCGGGGAAGAACAGCGGCTCGCGCGTCCGCACCACCGGCGCCGCGCCCGTCGAATCCGCCGCCACTTCGACCGGCACCGGCTGCTGCGCCGCAGGGCCCGTCGCCGCCCCGCCGGACGGTGCGCCGGTCGGGAAGTCGCTCAGGTCAAGGTAGCTCACGCTCTCCCCCCCGCCCGAAGGCTGCCCGCCGGCCTGTCCCCCCGCCACCGGCTTGCCCGGACGCACGACGGCCGCGCCCCATGCTGTCGCAAGGAGCAGCACGTGGAGCGCGGCGGACGCCAGCAGCGACGGACGGGAGATGCGGCCCGTGGGCTCGCCCCGGTCCATCCGCCGCAGCGGCGTGCGGACGGGCAGCGCGGGAGGCGGCGCCTGGGCCTGCGGCTCCGCGCTGGGCGGGGGAGGAGCCAGCGTGGGGGGTGTCATGGCTTCTACTACTCCCCCCTTCGTGGGGCTGTTCCCGGCGGACAGGGCGGAAGATGCGCGCCAGCGCTGCACTTCCGCCGCTTTCGGCGCGTCGGGGCGAGACGCCGCGCCGCGCGTTCATCGTTCCCTAATCAACGTCCGTCCGCACGGTAGATGACGGCGTGCGACATGGGCCATCCCGCGTGCCCCCGCCCCACATCCGCCGAGTCGATCCGGACGCGCTGGATCGACGGCCCGGCATCTCCCGAACCTTGACTGCCCTGCATCTACCGAACGTGACCGACGGAACCCGGCCACCCATCTCCCGATCACCCGTCGTTCATCTCCGTCACCGCGCTGAGTCGTCGGACGGGAGATGCAGCGCGGTCAGACGGGGACGGCGCAGCAGGAGGCGATGCGGGAGGCGGCTTCGCGGATCCGCTCCTCGGACGTGGTGAGGGCGATGCGGAAGAAGCCCTCGCCGCCGTCGCCCAGCGACTTGCCGGGGAGCACGGCGACGCCCTGCTCCAGCAGCAGCTTGCGCGCGAACGGCTCGGAGAGCGGGCCGTCCGGCAGCGGCACCCATAGGTACATGGTGCCGCTGGGCGTGGGCACGTCGAAGCCCGCCGCGCGCAGGCACTCCACGCCCGCGTCGCGCCGCCGCCGGAAGGTCTCCAGGTTACCCGGCAGCCACTCGCCGTGCGAGCGCAGCGCGGCCACGGCGGCGTGCTGGAGGAAGAACGGCAACCCCGTGTCGGCGAACGTCTTCACCCGCGTGAGCGTCCCGATGAGCTGCGGGTTGCCGGCGGCCCAGCCCAGGCGCCAGCCGGTCATGTTGTACGTCTTGCTGAACGAGTGGAACTCGATGGCCACTTCGCGCGCGCCGGGGATCTCCAGGATGGAGGGCGGCACGTAGCCGTCGAACGCGACCTCGCTGTAGGCGTTGTCGTAGGCGAGGATGATGTCGTTCGTGCGGCAGAACTCGACCACCTGCTCCAGGTAGTCGCGCGGCGCGACGGCAGCCGTGGGGTTGTTCGGGTAGTTCAGGTAGAGGATGCGGGCCCGCTTCACCACGTCGGCCGGCACATCCTCCACGCGGATCAGGAAATCGTTCTCCGGCCGCAGCGGCACGAGGTACGGCGTGCCGCCGGCGAGCTGCGTGCCGCCCAGGTACGCCTGGTAGCCGGGATCGGGCATGATGGTGACGTCGCCCGGCTCCAGGAAGGCGAACGGCAGGTGGAAGATGCCCTCCTTGGACCCGATGAGCGGCGCGACCTCCTTGAGCGGATCGACGGAGACGCCGAAGCGGCCCTGCATCCAGCGCGAGATCTCCTCCCGAAGCTCCACCAGGCCGAGCTGGAACGCGTAGCGCGAGTTCTTCGGATCGGCGACCGCGGCCTGCACGGCGGCGATGGCGGCGGGCGGAGGCGATAGGTCCGCATCGCCCGTCCCCAGGTCGATCACGTCCACGCCGCGGGCCGCCAGGTCGCGCTTGATGGCGGGCACGTCGGCCAGCGGATAGGGAGGAAGTCCGTCGAAGCGGCTGGACAGCTTGGGCATCTGGCTCGGTCTCGTATGTAGTCGTGTGGTCCGCGCGGGCGGACGCGTCAGGGCGTGGCCGGGCCGCCCGCGTCGGCGGGCGAGGGCGCGGCGGCGCGGCTGCCTTCGTCCAGCAGCAGGCGCGACGCCAGCAGGATCGCTCCCGCCGTGATCGCCACGTCGGCCACGTTGAAGACGAAGGGGAAGTAGTTGAGCAGGATGAAGTCGGTCACGGCGCCGTTGAGCAGCCGGTCGCCCAGGTTTCCCACCGCGCCCGCGATCACCAGCCCAGCGGCCGAGGCGACGTGCGGGTCCTCGGTAGATGCGAGCATCCGCGCGCAGACGTAGATGCCGCCCAGGCTGGTGAGCGCCAGCAGCGGCAGGCGCAGGCCCGCGGGCATGTCGGCCAGGATGGAGAAGGCCACGCCGGGGTTGCGCCGGTGCGCCAGCCAGATCCACCCGTCCACCACGGGCCGGATGCTGCCCTCGAAGAACCGGTTCTGCACCCAGAACTTCGTCAGCCAGTCTGCCGCGACGATGAGCGCGATGCCGAGCGAGAGCCGGCGGGTCCGGGAAAGGTTCATGCCGCCACCACCGGGTTGCTGAGGGTGCCCACGCCGGGAATCTCCACCTCCACCACGTCCCCCGCCGCGAGCGGGCCCACCCCGGCCGGCGTGCCGGTGGCGACCACGTCGCCCGGCTCCAGCGTCATGAACGAGGTGACGTACGCCAGGATCGCGGGGATGCCGAACGCCATCTCGCGCACGTGCCCCCGCTGCCGCTCCTGACCGTTGACGCGGCACACGACCTCCAGCGCGTCCACGTCCACGTCGCGCAGCGGCACCATCTTCCCCACGGGGCAGAAGGTGTCGAAGCCCTTGGCGCGCGCCCACTGGCCGTCCGCCTTCTGCAGGTCGCGCGCGGTCACGTCGTTCAGCGGCGCCACGCCCGCCACGTACGACCAGGCGTCCTCGGGCGACACCGACCGCGCCTTCCGCCCGATCACGACGGCGATCTCGCCCTCGTGCTCCACGCGCTGCGACTGCGCCGTGAGCATGATCGCGTCCCCATCGCCCACGAGCGACGAGGGCGGCTTGAGGAAGATGAGCGGCCGCTGGGGCACCTCGTTGCCCAGCTCGCGCGCGTGCTCCACGTAGTTGCGCCCGACGCAGACGATCTTGGACGGGCGTGGAAGGCTGCTGCTCATGGTGCGTCGTGCTTCGGTTGGTGTGTTGAGGCGGGGAGGGGCCCTCACCTGGCTCGTTCCTCGCCTGTCCTCTCCCGCAAGCGGGAGAAGAAACGTTGGGTTCGGCGCGTGGCCTGGCGGCGGTGCAGCTCCAGCGCTCGGCGTCGGTCAGCGCGTCGCGGCGCGGCTGGGGGCCATCAGCTGGCTCGTTCCGCGCCTGTCCTCTTCCGCGAGCGGGAGAGGGAACGTTGGCTTCAGCGCGTGGCTTGGCGGCGGTGCAGCTCGGCCTCTATGCGGCGGAGGACGCGGGGCGTGTCGCCCAGGACTTCCTCGTTGCGGAAGCGGAGGACGTGGATGCCGGCCGCATTCAGCACTGCGGTTCGTTCCGCGTCGCGCTCCGCCTGCGCATCGTGCACATCGCCATCCACTTCCACGCAGAGCTTGCCCGCCGCGCAGTAGAAATCGAGCACGAACCGGCCGAGCGGATGCTGGCGCCGGAATTTGCCGACCTTCCATCCGCGAAGGCCATACCACAGCCGTTCCTCCGCCGGCGTCATGGCCTTCCGAAGCTCCCGCGCCCGCGCATCTACCTCCGCGCTCGCCCGCATCCGCTTCCGCTCCACCTACCCCCACCTCCCCGCGAAAGGTTCAGCACCCGAAGAAACGCCCGGCGCGCAGCGCCGCCCGCAATCACCCCGTGCCCCAACCACCGCCCCCTGAACCCGCCACCGCCCAGCACCCCAGCGATCCCGTTTCTTCTCCCGCTTGCGGGAGAGGACAGGCGAGGCACGAGCCAGGTGAGGGCCCCCCTCTCCGCCCGCTACCCCACCTTCAGCGCCCCGCTCCGCTCGCCGTAGAACCGCAGCATCTCCTCCTTCACCTGCCTCCACGGCCCCTTCACCAGCGGCGCCTCGGGCAGAGAGTCCACGAAGTAGCGGCCGTAGCTCTTCTTCGCGATGCGCCCGTCCAGGATCATCACGACGCCGTGGTCCGCCCGCGAGCGGATGAGCCGCCCGAAGCCCTGCTTCAGCCGGATCGCCGCGTTGGGCAGCATGTAGGAGACGAACGAGTTGCCGCCCGCCGCCTCGATGGCCTCGATGCGCGCGGCCGTCACCGGCTCCGTCGGCACCTTGAACGGCAGCTTGGGGATCACTAGGCCGCGGAGCGCATGCCCCGGCACGTCCACGCCCTCCCAGAACGACGTGGTCCCCAGCAGGATCCCGCGCCCCGACGCCGCGAACCGGTCCGCGAGCTGCCCGCGCGGTCCCTCGCCGTGCACGAAGAGCGGCCATTCCAGGTCCATCTTCCGCCGCCGCAGCTCGGTCGCCACGTGCCGCAGGGCGCGATACGAGGTGAAGAGGGCGAACAGCCCGCCGTCGGAGATGCGCGCGTGCTCGATGAGCGCCCGCACCGTCGCCTCGTCGTGGCGCGGGTCGGAGTCGCCCGCGGGCATCGGCAGGTCGGTGGGGACGACGATGAGGGACTGGCGATGGTAGTCGAAGGGCGAGGGATAGACCGCCTCCTCCACCGGCTTGTCGTCCTCCAGCGGCACGTGCAGGCCCAGGCGCTGCCGCACGAAGCGGAAGTTGCCCTGCGTGGCCAGCGTGGCGGAGGTGAGGACGACGGTGGGCACCTTGTCGAACACCGACTCGCGCAGCACGGCGGAGAGGTCGAGCGGCGCCGCGTTCAGCGTCAGGTTGCCTTCCCTGCCCTCGCGCGCCGCCTGGCGCTCCATCCACCGCACCATCTGCACTTTGTCGTCGCCCGGCCGCAGAGCCGTGCGGATCGCGTCCGACGCGGCCTGGACGCGGTTGGCGCCCCCGCGCAGCTCCATCAGCTGCTGCTCCAGCCCCTCGCGCAGCTGCTGGTCGGTGGAGATGCGCTCCCGCAGCAGCTCCAGGCTTTCGAGCAGGGAGCCGAGCACGTCGAGGAGAGAGGTCAGCGCGTCGTCCAGCCCCAGCGGCCACACGGGATGGCGCTGGAACTCCTCCTCCAGGCGGATCATCTGCTCGCCGCCGCCAAAGACGTCTTCCAGGAACGAGAAGACGCTGCCGGCGCGCTCGCGGGCGCCGTCCAGCCCCGGCACGATGCGCGTGTCGATCAGGTCCAGCGCCGACTGGCCCATCAGGTCAGAGCGGACGGACGCGAGCGCCCCACGGAACGAGGGGATCAGCCCCTTGCCGCGGTGCTCCAGCCGGCGCAGCGCGCGGAAGAACCCGCGGCGCGACACGGTGGAGCCCAGGTGGCTGGTGGCCGCTTCTTCGAGGTTGTGCGCCTCGTCGAGGATCAGGCGGGAGTAGTGCGGGAGCACCGCCGGCGCCGTGTAGTTGCCCTGCGCGCGGCGGACGGCCAGGTCGGAGAAGAGCAGGTGGTGGTTGGCGACCAGCACGTCGGCCTGGGAGGCGTCGCGGCGGGCGCGCTGGTAGTGGCAGTCCTCGAAGTGCGGGCACTTGGCGCGCAGGCACACGTCGGATTCGGACTGCACCTCGTCCCACACCTCGCCGCTGGGGCGGAAGGAGAGGTCCGAGAGCGAGCCGTCGCCGGTCACGCGCATCCAGTCCACGATGCCGGCCAGCTCGGCCTGCTTGTCCGCGTCGAACAGCGTGGCGGCGTTCTCGCTCGCCAGCAGCGCGCGGCGGATGGAGACGTAGTTGCTGCGGCCCTTCACCAGCGCGAAGCGGAAGGGCTCGCCCAGCGCCCGCCGGAGCATGGGCAGGTCCTTGTCGACCAGCTGCTCCTGGAGATTGATGGTGTTGGTGGATACGACGGTGCGCTCCTTGTTCAGCAGCGCCCAACGGATGGCGGGCAGCAGGTACGCGACCGACTTGCCGGTGCCCGTGCCCGCCTCCGCGATGCCTACGCCGCCGTGGTTGTACAGCGACCCGATCATCCGCGACAGCGCGCGCTGCTGCGGCCGGTCCTCGTAGCGCGGGTGCCGCATCGCCAGCGCGCCGCCAGGGCCGAGGTCGGCATCGAGCGCGTCGAGGTCGATGGGCTCGTTCTCGCGGTCGCCGGGCGGCTCGACCACGACGTACATCTCGCTCGCGTCGTTGTCGATGATCGCGAAGCCCAGCCCCTGCTCCCACAGCCGCGCCGCCACCCCGAAGTCCGCCTCGCTGGGCGTGAGGTGGCCCGACGGGTGGTTGTGGATGAGCAGCCCCCCGCCCTCCGGCGGCTGCACCAGCGCGAGCACCGCGTTCGCGTTCCCGCGCGCCACCACGCGCGGCGAGTGCACCTCGCCGTGCTCGCCCACCTTCGCGACGAAGCACACCTCGTTGCCGCGGGCGCGCGCGATCTCGCGGCGCAGCGTCTCGGCGGCGGCGGGGGCCAGGTGCAGCTCGGCGGCTTGGGTGGCGGGCATGCGAGGGAAGATAACGGAACGCGAGCGGGACCGCCCCTGTGTCTACAGGCCGGTCCCGCGATAGGGATTACGGGCGGTGCGCGTCAACCGATGGCCGTGGCCGGGTCCGCCTCGGCCAGCGCCTCGCGCAGCAGCTCCTCGTCGCCGCGCGCGACGGAGTCGATGAACAGGAAGCCCACGCGCACGGGCTCGGCCGGGTCTTCCGGGCACTGGAAGCGGGCGGCGTAGATGCCGCGCTCGGTGGGCGCCGGATGGCCGTACTGCACCTCCACCAGCCACCCGCGGCCCCGCTCGTCCTGGAAGATCGCCTTGTCCTTCATCGCCCCGCGCGCGCGTGATGCCTTCGACTTTCCTTCGGCCGCGCATCAATACCTCGCATCCGCCGTCCACGTTCCGCGCATCGCATCGGCCCGCGCGACAGGTCTCCATTCCCGAAACAAAGACGTCCACGAGAGATGCGCATCTCCCGTGGACGAAACACGTTGCCGGCTATCGATCGGTCCCGTTCCGCGCTGGGTCAGCGGATGTGGCAGAGGCCGACCATGCCTCGGCCGATTACCTGCTCGCCGGACGTCGGGTGCAGACGAGCGCGTCACCGAGCGTCCAGGTGGCGCCGGCGTCGCGAGTGACCTCGTACGAGAGGCGGAAGGAATCGGGAGATGCGACGCGGTAGGCGAAGCGTTCGCGCCGGTCGGGCGCTGCGGGGCGCGTCTCGCCGAGCAGGACGACGGAGGTGTCGCTCCAGGCATCGGCCGTGAAGCGCCGGGTGCCGCCGCCGACGTCGAAGATCGTGGCGGCCAGCCGGCCGGAGGGGACGTGGACGCCCCACATCGACACTGCGGCGTAGCGGTGCGGCGGCCGGTCCTGGTGCCGCTGCTGGAGCCAGACGCCGCCCATCTCCCGCGAGAACGTCACGTCGGAGGCGATGGGCGTCCCGTTCGCGAACGCACCCTCGCAGTTCCACGAGCCGGAGAGGAACCCGAACAGCCGGTCGCGCATCCGCGCCGTCGCTGCCGTGTCCGCGGGCGCAGCAGCGGTCGCGGCGGGCGCGGGCGCGGCTGGCGTGGACGCCTGCGCGGAGAGGCGTGGGGCCGCGAGGGCGAGCAGGAGCGTAACGAGCGGAACGGCGAGGCGGCGGCTGGGCTGCATCGGTAGATCGAAATGAGGTTGGATACGCGGTGGCTCGTCCCGCGGCTACGCGGCGACGCGAACGGAGGCGAGCTGCGCCTCGACCTCGGCACGATCGGACGCGGAGGGGTCGAGGCGCAGGTAGGCTTCCAGCTCGCGCGCCGCCTCCGCGTGGCGGCCGAGCGCGGTGAGCGCCATCGCGCGGTTGCGGCGCAGGCCCGCCACCTCCGGCGCAAGGCCGACGGCGCGGTCCAGGTCCGCCAGCGCCTCGTCCGTCCGCCCCAGCTCGAAGCGGATGGCGGCGCGGTTCGCGTAGGCCAGCGGGTGCGCCGGGTCCAGCGCGAGCGCCGCGTCGTAGTCCGCCAGCGCCTCCTCCCTGCGCCCCATCTGCCCCAGCACCTGTGCGCGCCGCATGACCGCCAGCTTGCGCGCCGGGTCCAGGTCGATGGCGCGGGAGTACGCATCGACCGCTTCGTCCAGCTGCCTCATGGCGCTCAGGCACTGGCCCATGTTCAGCCACACCTCCGGGTAGGGCGACGAGCGGTCCACGGCGGCGCGGTAGTCCGCCAGCGCCTCGGCGTAGCGGTTGCGGCGCAGGTAGAGGTTGCCGCGCTCGTTGTAGTACTCGGAGTAGCCGGGGTCCATCTCCATCGCCGCACTCAGGCTGGCGATGGCGTCGTCGTACGCGCCGGTGGCGGCGTAGACCTGCGCGGCGTTGTACAGCAGCACGGACCGGTGCAGCCGGTGCTTCTCCGGCGGAAGCGCCTCGTTCAGCCGCTCGAAGCCGGAGCGCGAGATGTCGATGGCCGCCGCGGCGTCGCCCTGGCGGTGGCGGACGAGCGCGAGCCCGTTCAGCAGGAAGACGCGCGTGAAGTGCCGGTCCGCGGGCGTCAGGTCCGCCTCGTCGAGCGCCGCGAGCCCGCGGTTCAGGTAGTCTTCCGCGAGGGCGAGGTCGCGCTTCGGGAGATGCCGCGCGTGCAGCATGGCCAGCGCGTACAGCGTCCGCGCGCGGCTCCGCGGGTCGGTCGTGAGCTCCAGCTCGTTCGCGAGCAGCGCGTGCGCACGCTCGGCCAGGCCCACGGCGATGTACGTGTTGTAGACGTTGTGCGCCACGTTCCAGCGCGGCACCGGGTGCCACGCCGGGGCGAAGTCCGCCAGGCTCGCCTCCAGCCGCTCGGCGAACGGCAGCGCATCTTCGTAGTAGCCCAGGTGGTTGAGCGTGGGCACCGCGCCGGACGTCCACCACGTCGCTCGCCTCACGTCGCCCGCCTCGGTCCACAGGCGCACGATCTGGTGCACGTGCACCTGCGCATCGATCTCGCCGGCCCGCACCCGCTCCTCCAGCTCCAGCGCCTCGCGGGCGGCGCTCCGCGCATCCGGCCGCTCTGCCGGCTCCCGGTCGATGTCGAGTGCGGCGGGGACGACCGGCGTGCCCGGCGCGAACGAAGCCGCGACGGCATCGGCGTTCTCCGGCTCCGCGGCGGCGAGGAGGGTGAGGCCCAGCGTCTCGCCGCGGCGGCGCACCAGCTCGCGGAAGAAGCGGCCCACCAGCGCGCCCCGCCGGTCGAAGTCGTCGCACGCCAGCACCCACGGCCTGCGGCCGGAGCGCGCGCTCCACTCGTCCAGCAGGTCGATGATGCCGTGGCCCAGGCGGTACGCGCGGTCGCCGGCGTAGTTGCGCGTGGCCTCCTCGAGCGGCGCGCTCTCGGTGAGCGGCACGTGGCGGCGCGTGACGCGGCGCGCCAGCGCGGGCAGCACGGCGACCAGCTCCGCGTCGTGGCGGGCGAGCAGGTCCGGCGCGTCGCGCTCGATCTCGCGGAGGACGGCTTCGAGCCAGGTGTTGAGCCCCGCCCACAGCCCCGCCCTGCCCGTGTCGCAGCTCACCAGCCACGCAGCCGCGCCGGTCGCCCGCGCCGCATCTACCCAAGCGGCCATGCGCTCGCTTCGCGCGGGGCTGTGTGGAGCGGAGAGGACGATCACCTGGCCACGCAGGGCGGGAGAGTACGGGGGGATGTTCGCGCCGGGCTGCATGCGGGAGTGCTCCGAAAAGCGGGGTTCGCGCCGCGGGCATGAGCGGCGGTGATGATACGGGACAAAAGTGGATGCAGGGCCGCCCTTTCGGACGGCCCTGCGGACCGGTTACGCGAGGATGGGCTGCGGGAACTGGTCGACGGGCGGCCACTCGGGCGGCGGGAAGCCCTCGCAACCTTCGACGTAGAACGCGGCCACCGTCTGCTCGGTGTCCTTGCCGTAGAATTCGAAGCTGATCATTTCTTCACCTCCTTTCCAGACAGTTAAAGATGGATCGAAGAACTCTTGATCCGAACCTATACGAGTCGCCGGTAAGTGTCAAGGCCGTTTGAGAGCGCCATCGGAAAGATGTACCGTGGCAACGGACGACGCCCCTCCCTCCCGGAAAATCGCAAGCATGATCCGCGTTGTGAGATGGTTTCTGCGCTTCTCTGATGGATCCAGCGGAATCCGTTGGCCGGAGGATACGGACAGGCTGGCGGAAACGGAAACGAGCCGCACGTTTCGCCCGTGCGGCTCGCTCATCATCTCACCCGATCCATTCGCGACTTCGCGGCTACTCTCCAGTCATCTCCTGCACGAGCTGGTACGCCGCGTTCCGGGGGATGCCCAGCCGGCGGCGCAGCTCCTTGGCCGCCGCGCTGGCCGAGAGGCCCTGCGCGATCAGCGCCTGCGCCATGGACCGCGCGGCCAGCTCGTCCGTCTCGCCCTCCGCCGCCTCGTCGGCCGGGCGGCCTTCGACGACGACGACGATCTCGCCCAGCACGTCGCCGCGCTCGAAGTGCTCGGCGGCGGCGGCGGCGGTGCCGCGGAAGAACTCCTCGTGCATCTTCGTCAGCTCGCGGGCGACGGCGACGCGGCGGTCCGCGCCGGCGGCCTCGGCCACGTCGCGCAGCAGGCGGGCCACGCGCTTGGGCGACTCGTACAGCACGGCGGCGTGCGGCAGCGCCGCGACCTCCTCCAGCAGCTCCGCGCGCTCCGCACCCTTGCGCGGCGGGAAGCCGTAGAAGGTGAAGCGGTCCGCAGCGATGCCGGAG
Organism: Longimicrobiaceae bacterium; assembly: GCA_035696245.1. Taxonomy (NCBI): domain Bacteria; kingdom Pseudomonadati; phylum Gemmatimonadota; class Longimicrobiia; order Longimicrobiales; family Longimicrobiaceae; species Longimicrobiaceae bacterium. Next base: position 24,513 of record DASRQW010000316.1, read on the forward strand.
GCGACGAGCGCCGCGAGCAGAGCGGACGCGCCGGGGATGGGGACCACGTCGAACCCCGCATCCACCACCTCGCGGACGATGCGGGCGCCGGGGTCGGAGAGCAGCGGCGTGCCGGCGTCGGTGACCATGGCGACGCGCTTGCCCTCGCGCAGCATCTGCACGACCAGGCCCGCGCGAGCCGCCTCGTTGTGCTCGTGCGCGCTGACCATCCGCACCGTGGCGCCGATGTGCCGGAGCAGCGTGGACGTGCGGCGCGTATCCTCCGCCAGCACGACGTCCGCGCTGCTCAGCACCTCGACCGCGCGGTGAGACAGGTCGCCCAGGTTGCCGATGGGCGTGCTGACCACGTACAGCGCCACGTCAGAGGGCAAGGGCCCACGGGAGCTTGGAGAAGAAGCCGTGCTCGGCCAGCACGAAGCGGCTGTCGCGGGCGCACTTCTCGACCACGGCGGCAGGGTCGATGCCGTAATGGTCCGACGCGGAGATGAGCGCCTCGGTGAGCCACGCCGCCACGCCGTCCGTCAGCACGGCGGGCGATGCGACGGGGTCGCCGGCAACGCGCCCCTCGTCCGTCAGGTCGAACGCGGCGGCGACGGGGTGGCGCAGGGCGGCCACGGCCTGGCCCTTCCGCATGATCTCGATGGCGCTCTCGCGCCCCAGCGGGCCGGAGATCTCGCGCATCACCCCGCCCACCACGCGGCGGTACAGGTCCACGAAGCCGGGCCCGGCCTGCACCGGAAGCTCCTCGAGCGCTTCGTACGGCGTGGCGGTGAGGCCGCCCGTGGTGAAGAGCGAGCGCATGAACTCCGGCACCGGCGTGGCCGCGGTGCGGTCGGTGAACCAGCCGTTGCGGAACGCGCCGTCCTCGAACGCCAGGTAGTGGTGCGCGCCCGCGCCGTCGCACAACTCCAGCACCCCGGTGAAGCGCCGCTCGCGCAGGCGGGGGAAGAAGAGGTCGGGCCGCGACGGGTCCAGCGGCTCCTCCCACTGCGCCGCGGTCTGGAGCAGCGTGGCGAGCATGGCCCGCAGCTGCTCCTCGGGCGCGCCGAAGTAGCCGATCATGCCGTTCTCGCCCCGCTCGCTCTCGGTGCTCACCAGCCGCAGCACCTCCGAGAGCGCCGCGGGGCCGCGGCCGCTGCCGGTGAGGCGGGCCGAGTGGAAGGGCTCGCCGTCGCGCAGGAAGATGAGGTAGCAGCGCTCGCCCAGCTGGATCGCCACGAAGCCCGAGACGCGTGCGGTGCGCTCGCGCTTGCCGTCGCTGAGGATGCCCGGGAGGTTGATGTAGCTGAGCCGGGTGCGCGGCAGGTGCGCCAGCTCGTGCGGGAAGCGGTAGATCATCGGTCGCGTGAGGGGGAGCCCGGAGACGAAGGACAGCCCGGCGAAGCGTACACGATCCGTGCCGCACGCAAGTCGTTGCGCCGCAACCGCCGTCCGTTTCCATGAATGGCCAGCGCGCGGCAAACGGCAACGAGCGCGGCACAATGCAGGAGATGCGGGGGCTGTGCGGCCCCGCACCACCAGCCGCGCATCTCCCGGCGGTCGACGGATTCAGGGCCGGCCGAGCCGCGGGAGAAAGATGTGCGCCGACCGAACCCAACCATGAGCGGCGCGTCGGTGGATGGGACGACCGACGCAACAGCCCGAGCGGGTGAGCCCGCGGGCTACGAATGCGCGAAGCCGCTGCGCGCCTGCATCCGCGGGGTCACACCGTGGCCGGGCACCTACCGAGACGCGGCGGTCGATGCGGAGCGGCGGCGGTCGGCGGGGAGGAGGCCCAGCGAGCCCACCGCATCGCCCGGGGCGAGCGCCTGCGGGGCGACGCAGCGCTCCAGGGAGCGGGTGCAGTTGGGGGCAGTCCAGTCGTTGCGCCGCCAGCAGAAGCGGTCGCGGTCCAAGCGCACGAACGACCACGAGATGGGCGTGGTGCCGCCCGGCAGCGTCTGGCCGGCGATCTGGCCCTGGATCTCGTCCTTGCCGTGGGCCAGCACGCGGTACGTGTAGACCCGCGCCGTGTCCTTGGGCGAGGGCTGGCGCTTGTACTCCAGGCGGATGCTCTCCCGGTCCGGTGCGGCCGACAGAGCGAACGACGAGTCTCCGCACGGGTCCTTGCGGTGGGCCCAGTTCCAACGCCCCTCCACCCAGCGGAAG
>DASRQW010000317.1 GCA_035696245.1 Longimicrobiaceae bacterium
TTTCCGCCGGCCGGCTCCGGAGCGGACCGCCGCGACAATCCCTCCGGCGGGCCCCAACTGCCCTCGATCAACCGCCGTACAAACCGCGATACAGGGCGATGTTGCGGGTGAGGATCTTCACGTACTCGCGCGTCTCGTCGAAGGGGATGCGCTCGGTGAACAGCTCCTCGTCGCGGTACTCGGGGAAGCGGCTCCACCGCTCCACGCGCGCCGGGCCGGCATTGTACGCGGCGAACACCGACGGAAGCGAGCCGCGGTAGTCGCGCATCTGCTCGGCCAGGAAGCGCGTGCCCAGGTGCACGTTGATCTCCGGATCGAACAGGAGATCGGCGCTCCACGGGCGGGTTCCCAGCCCGGCGGCCACCCCCCGCCCCGTCTCCGGCATGACCTGCATGAGCCCGCGCGCGCCCACCGGCGAGCTGATGCCCGCCTTGAACACCGACTCCTGCCGCGTGAGCGCGGCGACGAGGAACGGATCGAGCCCGCGCGCCTTGGCCTCGGCCTCCAACACGGGCCGGTACGGGTACGGGTAGAGGATGCGAAGCAGCCGCGCATTGAGCGGAACGCCGCGCTTCTGCATGGCCTGGCCGGCGTGCACTGCGGGGACGGTAATGCCGCGCGCCGCCAGCGCTTCCGCCAGCGGGTAGACGAGGGACGCGTCGGTGGCGGCGGCGGAGAGGAGGCGCTCGGCCTCCTGCTCGGCATCCGCGGCGAGGCCGGCGTCGCGGAGCAGGTCGACGGTCTGGATCGAGGCGTCCACCCGCGCCCGCACCCCCGCGGAGTCGGCCGGGTCGCGGGCGAGCTCCACCGGCCAGTACGGCTCCCCCAGCCGCGCGGCGGCGCGGACGGAGTAGTACGACACCGGCTCGCGCTCGCGCACCTCGCGGAAGCGCTGCGTGGCGGTGGCCTTGTCGCCGCGGGCCAGGGCGGCGCGGCCCGCCCAGTAGGTCGCCTGGAGCCACGCGTCGCCCTGCGGGTTGGCGGCGCGGTACTGCTCGAAGATGCGCTCCGCCCCGGCGTAGTCGCGCGCGGCGAAGGAGGCGCCGCCCAGCCGCATCATGGCCTGCCCCGCCCGCGTGGTGCCGGGGAAGCCGGACAGGATGCGTGCGTAGATGCTGCGCGCCGTCGCATCGTCCCCCCGGTCGTCCGCCGCGTCGGCCACTAGGTAGAGCGCGTTGGCGGCCTCGGCGCGGCCGGGGAAGCGGGCGGCGAGGCGCATGAAGGTGGCGTTGGCGGCGGATGCCTTCCCCGCCCGCGACTGGGCGCGCCCCAGCACGTACATCGCCTCCGGCGCCATGCCGGACGAGGAGGATGCGACGGTGGCAAGCGGGCCCTGCGCATCCGCGTAGCGCCCGGAGTCGAAGAGCGCCTTGCCGAGGGCGAGGGTGACGCGCAGCCGCTCGTCTGCCGTGCCCGAGCCGCTGGCGAGCCACGCGCGGTAGCCGGCGGCGGCGCGCGGGTTGTCGCCCCGCCGGTCGAAGGTCTGCGCCAGCAGCAGCCGGTCGCCCGCGGTCAGCCCTCGCAGGCCGGCGGCGCGCGTGGCGGCCGCGCCCGCGCCCGGACTGGCGGGCGCGGCGGACATCGCCGCGCGGAAGTCACCCAGCGCCGCCACGCTGTCGCCCATCGCGAGTGCTGCGGCGCCCGCGTCGGCGGAGAGCATGGCGCGTGCGGTGTCGTTCGGCGCCTGCGCGCGGAGGGTGAGAGCCAGCGAGCGCTGGCCCCGCGGGTCCTTCGCCTTCCCGTACGCCTGCACCCACGCTTCCCGCGCGCGCAGCCACGGCACGCCGGTGCCGGCGGACTCCACGAGGGCGCGGACGCGGGCGGTGTCGCCGTGGTCCGCCAGCGCCTCGGCGGCGAGGAGGTTGGCCCACGCGGCGGCGGCGGGCGCGAAAGCGCGGGCGCGCTCCAAGGCGGCGACGCCCGGCTCCACCTGCCCGGTGTGCAGCAGCGCCAGCCCGTAGCGGAGCTGCGCCACGGGCCGGTTCGCATCTCCCGGCCCGTGCTCCGGAGAGACTTTCAGGTATCGCTGATAGGCGAAGGCCGCGCGCGTCCAGTCGCCGCCTTCCTCGTACGCGCGGGCGAGCAGGAACCAGCCCTCGCCGTGCAGCGCGGTGTCCAGCCACGGCTTGCCATCCAGCAGCGTGCGCACCGTGCTCCATCCGCCCCACCCCGCCTGCGCGCGGGCGGCGACCACCGCGGCTTCCGGACGGTCGTCGTTCCGCAGCACTTCCGTCATGCGGCGCGACGCGGCCCAGTCGCGGCCCTGGCGCATGAGCGCGACCACGTCTGCCGGGATGCCGGACGGGAACTCGGGCTCGTGCGCGCGCGAGACGGCGGGCGCGGACGAGACGGCGGATGCGGGCTTCCGCGCCTCGCCTTCGCTCATGCGCGCGGCGCCCCAGATGAGCACGGGGAGGAGGACGGCAGTGGCGAGGATCAGCGCGTTGCGACGGGTCATGCCTGCGGTGCGTGCGGGGACGTGCCGGGCGGGACGGTCCCGGCACGGCGGCGCTTCCGCCCCCTCGCGTTTCCGGGCGAGACGGGGCGCGATGTGGCCTTGCGAAAGCTGTGCCCCGCGCGGGGTTGCACGATGCGGCGGCCTCCCCGTGACGCCAGATAGATAATACGAAATCCGTGAGAATCGGTGCGGTCAGCATCGCCCTGGCGGCTAAAGCCGCGGGCTACGACGGCACGAAGCCCACCGGCGTGGGCTGCTCCCGATGGTCCGAATCGCTTCGGCGGCGCTCCGCGAAGGCACGCCGATCTACCCGGTTTCCGTATAATACCAATCCGGTTGAATGACTGTGCATTCTTCGGAGCAAGACGGTGCGAACGCTCGGTAGACAAACCGCACAATGCACAGTTGATCGCCCGTATTGGTATAAGTTCTGGAAGTCGGTAATTAGACTGAAAGTTCGAAATTAAGGATGATAGTCGCAGCTGATACCGAATCCGCAGAAAGAGCGGATCCTGCCGTCCGCGGGAGTCGGGACCTTGACGCGAGGCTCCGTTTCGCGCATCCGTATCCGGCTGCCAGCCGACACCTCCGCCGCAGCCGTCTCCGGCGCGCCCGCTCCCCACCCCGTCCTCACCCCACCATGACCCGCCGGGAAGCACGTCTCGCCGCCCTCCTCGTCGCGGCGATCTTCGCCTGCACCGCGTTCACGCTGGCGAGCCCCGTGGGCTTCGCCGCCCCGCGTAGCGCCGCGTGCCCCGACTCGCTCCCGCTGCCCAGCGCAGTGGGCGAGCAGGCGTACGAGCCCGTGCTGAACCGCTTCCTGGCCGCGCGATGCTACCAGGGCTGGGTGCACGACCGCGAGATCCGCAACACGGGGCCGTTCATCGACGGGCGCAACTTCGGGACGCACCCGGCGGTGCGCGTCTACTACTCGCCGCGCGCCTGGAGGTGGATGACGACGGGCCGGCGGCAGGGGCGGATGGAGGACAACGCCATCATCGTTAAGGAGATGTATCCGCCGCCCGCCGGCTCCGACTCGGCCGTGAGCGGCTGGACCACGATGGTGCGCGACTCCGTAGGCTCGTTCGACGGCTGGTACTGGGGATACTACGGCCCCAGCGATCCCCCGCAGCGTCCCATCGACTATCCCACGTCCGGCTTCGGGCTGTACTGCACACGCTGCCACGCCTCGGCCGAGCGCGAGCTGACCTTCGCGGCGGTGCGCAACGTGGACCCGGCCGAGGACCCGCTGTCGTTCGTGGTGCAGATGCTGACCACCGTGGCGGCGGGCGCGCCCCATCACCCCGCGGTGGACGCGCTCTCGGTGCACGGGCAGGTGGACCTCGCCAACGAAACCTCGCGCCACGAGCTGCCGAAGCCGCTGCCGGCGCCGGACACCGCGCTGCTCCGCCTGTACGGCCTGTCGCAGCACTTCGCGGCGCCGAACGCGAAGACCGCGCTGCCGGTGGAGACGTTCGACCACGTGGTGGCGGGGCCGAAGGGGCCGGAGCAGTTCCTGACCTCGGACCAGTGCACGGGCTGCCACTCGGCCTCCACCTTCAACATGGCGTTCATCACCGCCGCCGGCCGCGACACCTTCAACCTGTCGCCATACGGCGAGTGGCGGGTGTCGCTGATGGGGCTGGCGGGGCGCGACCCCGTCTTCCACGCGCAGCGCGAGAGCGAGGTGACGCGCTTCGCCATGCACCGTACGCTCATCGACACCACCTGCTACCGCTGCCACGGCGTGATGGGCCAGCGGCAGGCCACGATCGACGGCAACACCTTCCGGCACGACATGGTGTACGCCACGCCGGGCCAGCCGGGCGCCCGCTACGGCGCGCTCGCCCGCGACGGCATCAGCTGCATGGCGTGCCACCAGATCTCGGCGATTCCCACGGGCGGCGACACGGCCACCTTCACGGGCCGCTTCCCCGTGGATCCGCCGGGGCACGTGAACGGCCCGTACGACCGCGTGGTGGAGCTGGGGATGCTCACGGCGCTCGGCATCCGGCCGCGCGGGGCGCCGCAGGTCCGCACGGCGGCGCTGTGCGGAAGCTGCCACACGGTGGTGCTGCCCGTCTTCGACCGCGCGGGGCGGCAGCGGAAGACGGACTACGAGCAAGCCACGTATCCCGAGTGGCTGAACAGCGTGTACCAGAACGAGGTCGCGCCGTTCGACGCGGCCACCGCGCGCACCTGCCAGAACTGCCACATGCCGCAGGACTTCCGCGGCAACCGGCTGCGCTACCGCGCCGCGATCATCGAGGACCCCACCTACCCCATGGCCGACCACCGCGCCCGCGACAGCGCCATCACCGTGGCGGTGCGCGACACCTTCAGCCGGCACATGCTGATGGGGGCGAACCTCTTCACACTGGCCATGTTCCAGCAGTTCCCCGACACCCTGGGCATCCGCAGCACCGACTACATGTACTCTTCCGGCGTGCAGCCGCTGGTGAACGCCGGCCTGTCGGCGCTCGCCCTGGCGCGCGAGCAGGCGGCGCGCGTGCACGTGGAGAGCGTGCGGCGCGTGCGCGACTCGCTGGAGGTGACGGTGCGGGTGGAGAACCTGGCGGGGCACCGGCTGCCGAGCGGCGTGGGGTTCCGGCGGGCGTTCCTGGAGCTGGCGGTCACCGGCGGGCGCGACACGCTGTGGGCGTCCGGCCGCACCAACGCGCTGGGGGTGATCCTGCGGGGAACGACGAACGAGGCGTTGCGCACGGAGTTCTTCACGCGCCCCGTGTCTGCGGGCGGCGTGTTCCAGCCGCACCACGAGACGATCACGCGCGAAGACCAGGTGCAAATCTACGAGGAGCTCGTGCGTGACCCCGAGGGGATGCTCACCACGAGCTTCCTGGCCCTGGACAGCGTGGTGAAGGAGAACCGCCTGCAGCCTCGCGGGTGGCGGCGGGGCGGCCCGTTCTGGCACGAGACGGCGCCGCACGGCGAGGCCGCGCGCGACGGCGACTACTGGAACGGCGGGGGCGGCGACCGCGTGGTATACCGCATTCCGCTCGCGCGCCTGCGCGACGCGACGGCCGTGCGGGCGGCGCTGTTCTACCAGGCCATCCCGCCGTACTACCTGGCCCAGCGCTTCGACATCCCCTGCGGCCCCTCCCCCACCGCGTGCGCCGAGACGCGGCGCCTGGCCTTCCTGACGAGCCGCCTGCGCACGGCGGGCACGCCAATCGAGAGCTGGAAGCTGCTGCTGGCGGCGGAGCAGCGGAGCGTGCCGGCAGCTACGCGGTAGCGGCCCGAGGCCCCGGCCTGGGTGTGACGCCAGTGGTCAACGATGGACGCGTCGGTCTTCTGAGAAGTACCGCGCGAGATCACCACGAACGGGAAGCCCGGTCCAAAGGTGCAGTGGCCACGTCCACGCAGAGTGCGCGTGCTGGTGGCGGACGGGGTGGTGCTGCCGGTCGTCGTCAACAATCCGCATCCCCCGTCGCCCAGCTCGTACGTAGTCTCCCCGACCTCGCAGATCGTCGGTGCTACTTCCCAGTCTCGGCGCTCGCCGGATCCTCCGGGTCCGACTTCGGGATCAGGTGGGCCAGCATCCCGCGCTGCACGGTAGCACTCCCGGCAGCCACGAACGCGGCGAAGCCATCGGCACCGAGCTTCGCTTCCATCTTCGCCTGCAGGTCGTCCAGCCCAGAGCCGTGGAAATAGGCGAGCTTGAGCTGGTCACCCGGGATGTCGAACGCGGCCAGCATTTCCAGCATCAGGTTGACCTCTTCGGGGTAGTGGGCACGGATCTCCTTCTCCAGGCCCAGATCGATCATCGCTCTCCGGGCCAGCGCGTCGGTCGCGCCCTCGTTCACGTTCTTGCCGAAGCGGTCCGCGAAGGCGTCGGAGCTGTAGCGGTGGATGGCCTCATGGATGACCGTGTGCGACGTGAGGTCGCTCTTGCGGATGAAGACCATCCGGTCGTGCGGGGAGACGAACCCGACGATGCGGTCGATGCCAGTGCCCAGGCTAAAGCGCATGAAGGCGAGCATCTGGCTCTCGCTGAATTTCGACCGCTCCCGGTCCAGCACCGAGCTCGTCACCTTCCCGGCCAGGTAGGCGGCGAGCTGGTGCTGGCTGTAGACTTCGAAGAACGCCGCGTCGTCGAGGGCCACGATGCGGTCGCCGACCTGCGCACCCTCCTTCTGCCGCGCCTGGACGTAGCTTCCGATTCGCGCAGACCCCACCAGGAGCTCGTCTACGTTTTCGATCGGGAGCATCGGCTGCCCCAGACCGGCCTCGGCGGAGAGGCGCTTCGAGTACGCGGCCACCCCCTCCTTCAGCGTCTCCAGGTTGATCGACGTCAGGAACTTGTCCCAGTACTTGCCAGCTCCCGCCCCCCGCGCCTCGAGCCACCGGTCCAGCACGGAGCCGGGGCCGCCCTGTCCCCCATCGGTAAGCTCCGGAGGTAGCCCTTCGACTGCCTGCTGGTACGTGACGCGCTGCAGCGCCCTCTGCGCAGGCACACGGGGGGCGATGCCCAGCAGCCGGGCGGTGGCGCGGTTGCCGACCGACCGTTGCAGCGCAAGGACCTCGTGCGCGTGAAGCAGGCGACCGGGCGCGGCAGGGATGACGGGTGCCCGCAGGGGTGGAGCGGTGCGAGCGAGGTCGGGAGGTGCAGCCGCGCGAGGAAAGGGGAGGCCCTGGAGCGCCCGCCCCAAGATGGGAGATGCGTGCATGCCGGGGGCGGTAGAGGTGGATGGAAGGAGCGCTCGGCGCAGAGATTCCTCTCCACACGCAACGTAAGGCGCCGCTGGCGGGAGCGCACGCGTGCGCTCCCGCCAGCGTTCCTTACCTCGGTATGTCCAGGAAATTCGGGATGACTTAGGTCGTCCGTTTCGTCAGGCCGACCCGAGCACCTCGGCGGGATCGACGGCGGCGGCGCGGCGCGCGGGGAGCCAGCTCGCGACGAACGCCACGACGAGGAGCGCGGCGGAGGTGAGACCCAGCACCCACGGGTCGGTCGCGCTCACCTCGTACAACAGCCCTCGCAGCAGCCGCGTGAACGCGAGCGCGCACGCCATGCCGATCGCGACGCCGGCCGCGGCGAGCCGCAGGCCGCCGAGCGACACGGCGCGGCTCACGTCCGCGGGGCGCGCTCCGAGTGCGATGCGCACACCGATCTCGCGGCGCCGCACGCTCACCCCGTACGCGACGACGCCGTAGAGGCCCACGGCGCCGAGCGTCATCGCCACGGCGCTGGCGACGGCGAGCAGCACGACGAGCGCGCGGGTGCGCGCCGACGCCCGGCCCACCACGTCGCCGAGCGTGCCCTCGTCGAACGTCGGCAGCGCCGGGTCGAGCGCGCGCACGATGTCGCGGATGGACCCGGCCGCCGCGCCGGCGCGCCCGGGTTCCGTGCGGGCGAGCACCGCGACGAGGTACGGCGCGGACGCGGCGCCGTCCCGCTTGACGACCGGGAGGTACACGACGTCATCCGCCGGCTTGTCGAGCGCTTCGTAGTGCACGTCGCCGGCCTCGCCGACGACCGTGCGCCACGTGCCACCCACCGGGCGAATGCGCCTGCCCAGCGGGTTCACGCCGCCCCAGTACCGCACCGCGAATGCGTGGCTCACGATCACCTCGCCGGCGGCACCCGCATCGTCAATCGGCCCGAACGTGCGGCCGCGCAGCAGCGGGATGCGCATCGTGCCGAAGTAGTGACCGTCCACCGTGGCCACGGCGTGCGCCGCGCCCGCCACGGGCGGCGGCAGCGGGCGATCCTCGACCTCGATCACCGCGCTCCAGCGGTCGGTGCTCAGCGGCAGCCAGTCGGTGACCGCCGCATCGCGTACGCCGGGCGCGGCGCGCAGCCTCCCGAGCACCTCCTGCAGGAAGCCCGCGCGGGCCGCGTCCGAGCCGTACTTCGCGATCGGGAGCAGCACCCGCGCGGCGGCGACGCCGTCCGGCACGAAGCCCGGCGCCACGTCTTCCAGCTGCATCAGGCTGCGCGTCATGAGCCCCGACGACGCGACGAGCACGAGGGTCAGCGCCGTCTGCGCGACGACGAGCGCGTTGCGCGCGCGCGAGCGCAAAGCATCTGTGGCAGGTCCCCGGCCCGCGCCGCGCAGCACGAGCGCGATCGGCACCCGCCGCGCGCGCAGCAGCGGTAGGAGACTGACGCACAGCGCACACAGCGTCGTGGCGCCGAGCGCGAACGCAAGCGTGCGGAGGTCGACGGTGACCTCGTCGAGGCGAGGCACCGACCACGTGTCGCCGGCCCGCACGGCGGCCCGCAGGCCGGCGAGCGCGAGGAGCACGCCGAGTGCGCCGCCCAACGCGCTGAGCAGGACCGACTCCACGAGCGCCTGCATCATCAGCCCACGCACGCCCGCTCCGAGCGCGGCGCGCACCGCCAGCTCCGCCTGCGCATGCTCGGCGCGCACGAGGAACAGGCCCGCCACGTTCGCGCATGCGACGAGGAGCACGAGCAGCACGGTCGCCAGCAGCATCCAGACGAGGCGCGCCGCGGGGCCGACGATGGAATCGCGAAGCGACTCGGCGTGCGGCACGACGTGCGCCTCGGCGAGGACACCCGCTGACGGGTCGCCCGGGAACTCGTCGGGCAGCCGCGCGAGCGAGCGCGCCAGGTCGGCGGTTGCGCGGGCCGGCGAGACGCCGTCGCGCAGCCGCCCCACGCCGACGAACCGGAAGCGCGCCGCCTGCGTCTTGCCTTCGTCGAGCGTGAGGGGGATCCAGAGATCCACTGTGCTCGCCGGGTACGCGAACCGCGGGGGCATGACGCCGATGACGGTACGCGTCACCTCGTTCACGCGAATCTGCCGGCCGATCACGCCGTCGTCGCCGTGGTAGCGCTGCCGCCAGAGCCGGTCCGAGAGCAGGACGACGCGCGCCGCGCCGGCGCGGTCCTCGCCGGGCGCGAAGCCCCTGCCCAACGCCGGGCGCACGCGGAGCACGTCCAGGAGGTTCGCCGTCACGCGCGCGATGCGGACGCGCGCCGGCGTCTCGCCGGGCGCGGAAGGCTCGACGTTGGCGTCAACGTTGTCGGCCCACCACGCGGCGACGCCGTCGAACGCCGCCGCGTGCCGCTGGTACAGCATCACCGTGGCGTCCGACTGATCGACGGTCGCGCGGCCGGCGAGGCTCGAGGTGTGGGTGAGCCGAACGAGCCGATCCGAGTGCGGATACGGGAGCGGCTTGAGGAGCACGGCGTCCACCACACCGAACGCCGCCGTGGTCGCGCCGATCCCCAGCGCGAGCACCAGCACCACCGCGGCAACGAAGCCCGGGGCGCGCCGGAGCCGTCGCGCGGCGACACGGAGCTCGTGCAGCACCGACTCGATCGCCACGGTGCCGGGCGCGCGGCGGCTCGCTTCCTTCACGCGGTTGCTAGGCCTCGAGGTGGAAGTGCAGCTCCGCGTCGAGCTCGCGATGAGCGCGTCGCGGTCGAGCAGCGTACGTCGCTCCAGATCTCCCTCAGCATCGTGTCACCCCCATTTCGAGCACCCACGACACAGGGCTTGTGAGCCCGGAGAACTTGGCCCTGCGGTTGTTCTCCGACGAGGACGCGCTGACGTTCGGGGACCAGCCAAGGCGTTTCGTACGGGGATCACACGGGCGCTGTCTGGAACTGATCGGTGGAGCAGGAGGAGACGGCTCCCCCGGATGGTGACGCGGGAGCCGCCTTTCGTCATCTCCAGAACGGATCAGCCGGCGGTAACTCCCTCCGCCGATTGCTCCTTCATCCACGCCAGCACCTCATCGCCGTTGCGGTCCGGGGGGAAGACGGGGTAGAAGACGTGCTCGATGGCGCCGTCGCGCTGGACCCAGGCGAGGCGGGAGAGAAGGGTGAGGCCGGCGACGTCCAGCGTGGGCAGGCGGATGGCGCGGGCGAGGGCCAGGTCCCCGTCGCTGAGCACCGGGAAGGGCAGATGAAGCCGTTCCGCCAGCTCCCGCTGATACTCGGGCTCCTGCGTGCTGAGGCCGAACACGCGGCATCCCAGCGCGGCGAAGTCGGCTGCCAGGTCGCGGAACGAGCACGTCTGCGGGGTGCAGCCCCGCGCGCCGGGGATCATGTCCCAGTCCGGCACCAGCGGCGGGTCGCCCGGCCGGCCGGTGCGCGGGTACGCGAAGACGACGACGCGGCCCGGCACGGCGGAGAGGTCGACATCGAAGCCGTCCGTGGCGCGCAGCGGAATGCTGGGGAGATGCAGGCCCGGCAGATGGAGCGCGCGCCCGTCGTCCACCGGGATAGGGAGGCCGGGCGGAAGCTGGTCCAGGTCGCGGAGGTCGTATACGGGCGTGGTCATCGGATCGGGGGCGGAGGGGAGGATGGGCAACGGCGAACGCGGTGCCGCGGGGCTACTGCATCACGTCCACGGCCAGGCGGCCGTGCGGCATCTCCAGGACGCGGAACTTGTTGGCGGGCGTGACGCCGAGCACGATCTCCACCTCGCCCTCGAAGTCGCAGGTGAACTGCACCTCCTTCAGCACGGGGAAGGCGAGCTTCTGGCCGCGCTGGTCGACCGTGGCGTGGCCCGCGTCGTCGTGGCCGCGGGTGGACGGGAGATGGACGACGAGCCGGCCCTGCCCCGCCACGGGCACCACGTCACCGGAGCCGCAGCCGCGGACGGGGCCGGACGCGTACGACACGCGGTAGGCCGGGATCACGCCACCCGCGAAGTCCAGCACCATCCGGTCGAAGCCCGCGTTCCGCCCGAAGCGCACGCCGCTGAGCGTGGCCCCGGCACCCGAGCGCTTCACCTCGCGGGCGCCCATGCCGAAGCCCGCGGGCGCCACAGCGGGAGGAGCGCCCGCCACAGGAGCAGCC
>DASRQW010000318.1 GCA_035696245.1 Longimicrobiaceae bacterium
CGGCTCCGCTCTGGAGGACGGTCTGAATCTCCTGCCAGACCTCGTCGCCGGGCTGAAACAGCGAGAGGGTGCTTCCGAGCCTATTACGCGAGGAGGGGGTGAGCGCGTCGCGGCTGACGCGACCCTTCCACTGCACGTGTCTCAGGTGGTCGTAGTCAGGTAGCACGTCCTTGCGGTACTCGTAGTCGCTTACCACGGTGCCCACGAGGTACTCCCGCCGTGCGGGATCGTAGGTGACGATGTCGTCGCCTTTGGCGATGACGTGCCGGAACTTGTAAGCCATGCTTGCGGAGTTCGGGATGGCACCCGTTTTCACGTCTGGATCGGCGGCGACGCGTTCCTTGAACTCGTCGATCTCCCGCAGGTGGGTGAAATCGCCTGCACCTCGCCATCCCATGCCGACTACCCCGGCCTTATCGAAAGCAGGGGCGAGATATCCTCCCTCACCCGCACGGACTATCCAGAAGTTGCTCATATGAAGACCAGCGAAAGTTGATGGAGACGCTCAGTTCTGTGGCGGCAGGAAGATGTCGCGGAGTGGCGACTTCCGACAGGCCGGTCGCTGACAGGGCTGGTGGCCGGGATTGTGCCGCGGGAGAAGTCTGCATCAATCGTCCAAATCAACATCGAGGAGCATGCTGATGGATACTCGTCCGCTTGGAAGCACCGGGCCGCAGGTCTCCGCCGTCGGGCTGGGATGCATGGGGATGTCGGACCTGTACGGGCCGGCTGACCGCACCGAGAGCATCGCCACGGTGCACGCCGCGCTGGATGCGGGCATAAACCTGCTGGACACGGGCGACTTCTACGGCATGGGGCACAACGAGCTGCTGATCCGCGAGGCGCTGCAGGGCCGCCGCCGCGAGGACGTGCTGATCAGCGTGAAGTTCGGCGCCATGCGCGACCCGAAGAACGGCTGGGTAGGCTACGATGCGCGGCCCGCCGCGGTGAAGAACTTCCTCACGTATAGCCTGCGCCGGCTCGGCACGGACTACATCGACGTCTACCGGCCCGCGCGGCTGGACCCGGCGGTGCCCATCGAGGACACGGTGGGCGCCATCGCGGAGATGATCCAGGCCGGGTACGTGCGCCACGTGGGCCTCTCGGAGATGGGCGCGGAGACGATCCGGCGGGCGCACGCGGTGCACCCCGTCGCGGACTTGCAGATCGAGTATTCGCTCATCTCCCGCGGCATCGAAGGCGAGATCCTGCCCACGTGCCGCGAGCTGGGCGTGGCGATCACCGCGTACGGCGTGCTGTCGCGTGGCCTGCTCAGCGGCCACTGGTCGACGGACCGCGCCGCCGCGCCGGGCGATTTCCGCGCGCATAGTCCGCGGTTCAGCGGCGAGAACCTGGCGCACAACCTGGGTCTGGTGGATGCGCTCCGCGGCATCGCCGAAGCCAAGGGCGCCACCGTCGCGCAGGTCGCGATTGCTTGGGTGCTCGCGCAGGGCGGCGACATCGTCCCGCTCATCGGCGCCCGGCGCCGCGACCGGCTGACGGAGGCACTGGGGGCGCTGGACCTAGAGCTCTCGGCAGACGACCTCGCGGAGATCGAGCGCGCAGTTCCGGCCGATGCCGCGGCCGGCGACCGCTACGCCCCGCAGCAGATGGCGATGCTCGACAGCGAGCGGAAGCGCGGGTGAGGCAGAAGAATGCGAGGATATTCCGTCAAGCGTCTGATCCGATCGACAGGGAATCCGCGAAACGATTTCGCAGGATCTCGATCTTCTCGGCTATCAAAGCAGCGGTCCCTTCAGGGTTGATCCTGCGTGCCGACATGTCGTATGGGAGCCCGTAACGGTCAGCCCCGCAATTACAGGTGTCAGTCGCGAGGTCCACTTTGCTCTTGCAATGCCCACAAGCCCACACGGACCGCTCTCCACCGAGAAGTCCCTTCTTCTGGGAAGCAGGTATTTTCCTGAACGATGGTACGATAGCGTCGCGTAACCGTTCAAGGTCGGACAAGTCGTCTGCGGTATAGAAAGGTGGATTGCCGCGGGCGAGCAGGACTGCGCGGGCTCGCACCATGTGAGATTCGCTCGTGAGAAGAGACAGCAGGCGGGGAAGATCGATGAGGCCGGCATCACGCACAACGTCCTGGGCAAACGCGGCAGCAGGGTGGTCACGTTCGATGGCTTCGTACAGATGTGGCGCTGCGACCTCCGGCTGCATGCGGAAGAAGAATTCCTTGAACCGCTCGATCTGACTCTCTCGACCAGGCACCGGGGCGTTCTGAGCCTGCTCCCCCGCGAGCTTCAGTACGAGAGGTGCGATCTCATGCACTCCGTTGTCGAGAATGAAGTTCCAAGTTGCGTCGTTCTTTAGGTCCAGCTTGCCCGCCGCGGCTTCGCTCACCGTGTGCCGACGACGCACTGCATTCGAAACCTCTCTGGCCGAGATTGCGCCTGCGCGCGCTCTCGCGGGCGTGAGGTGTTCCGTATGGTGGCGAGCGCGAACGGGAGTGCCCATCGCGCTAACCATAAGCATCGACTTTGAACCGGCCGAAATCTCGTCATAGTCGATGTGCAGGCCTAGCAATGCGTTGGCACCTACGCGTAGTGCCTTGTACTCGATTGCTGCGAGCGCGCGCTCGCGGATCTGATCGAGCTTGCTCATATACGAGCGAGAATCCATCCCAAAAAAATCGCTCCAACTGGCGAGTACATCGGTGAAAAGTCCGGTGCCAATCACTATCTCAGCCGAGACGGGTTCGAGGTATTCCTCAATGGTCCATCCCTCTAGACTGGACGTCGTGGTAATCAGCATTCGGCGCTTCGTGAGCATGGCTGGAAACCGTGTTTGAATTTTGGGATGATTACACAGATGGTTGAATTCGGCTGTTGGATTCCCTCCGACTCTATAGGGTTCAAGCAAAGCGTTCAGCGCATCAGCATCTCCGGGGTGATCTGCGCGACGGAGGTGCAGCCGGCGAGGCCCATGGTGAGGTCGAAGTCGGCGAGGAGGTTGGTGATTACTTCGCGGACGCCGGCCTCGCCCGCGAGCGCGAGGCCGTACGCGTACGGGCGCCCAAGGCAGACGGCGGCGGCGCCCAGCGCCAGGGCCTTGAACACGTCCGCCCCGCCCCGGACGCCGCTGTCGAAGAGCACGGGAACGCGTCCGCCAGCCGCCTGCACGACCGAGGGGAGTGCGTCCAGCGCCCCCACGGCACCGTCCACCTGCCGGCCGCCGTGGTTGGAGACGACGATGCCGTCCATGCCCGAGTCCACCGCCATGCGCGCATCGTCCGGGTGCAGGACGCCCTTCAGCAGGATGGGCAGCTTCGTCATCTCGCGCAGGCGGGCGAGGTCGGCCCAGGTGAGCGACGGGCGCGAGTACGTAGCGACGAAGCGCTGCACGGCGGCCCGCGCGCGGCCCGAGCGCAGGTTGCCCACGAAGCCGCCAGGGTGCTTCCGCAGCATCTGCGCGAGGGTGCGGATGGCGGCCAGGTTCACGGGCGGCTTCGCATCTCCCGTGTCTTCCAGCGGGTGGTCGAGGCTGGCGAGGAAGACGGGGTCGCTCACGTACTGCGCGATGCCCTTGCCGCGCAGGAACGGCAGATAGCCGAGGTCGAGGTCGCGCGCCCGCCAGCCCAGCATGGTCGTGTCGAGCGTGAGCACGATGGCGTCGCACCCGCACGCCTCCGCGCGGCGCACGAAGCTGGCAACCAGCGCGTCGTCGCGGCTCCAGTAGAGCTGGAACCAGCGCGTCGCGGCGCCCATCTCCGCTGCGCAGGCCTCCATCGGGTACGAGGCCTGGCTGGAGAAGATCATCGGCACGCCGGTGGCCGCGGCGGCGCGGGCCACGGCCAGGTCGGCGTCGCGGTGCGCCATCTCCAGCACGCCGATGGGCGCCAGCAGCAGCGGTGACGGCAGCGTCTGCCCGAAGAGGCGGATGGACGTGTCGCGCACGGATACGTCGCGCAGCACCCGCGGCACGATGCGCCACCGCTCGAACGCGGCGCGGTTCGCGGTCATCGTGCCCTCGCTGCCCGCCCCGCCCGCGATGTACGCGAACGCCTCGCGCGACATGGCCTTACGTGCGGCTTCCTCCAGCCGCGCGGAATCCACCGGCACGGCCGGACGCTTGCCCGCGACGCCGCGCAGGTAGATGGCGCGCTGCCGCTCCCGTCCCACGTCCGCCCCAAGCCCTCGCCGCCCGTCGCTCATCTGCGCTCGTGTCCTTGGTCCGTGGATGATGTCCCGGCGCCGCCTTCGTCCCCCGTCAGCCCGCGTCGTGGCCGAGCGCGACCATCTCGGAGACGGTGACGAAGCGGTAGCCGCGCGCCCGCAGTCCGTCCACGATGCCCGGCACCGCGGCGCGCGAGGTGGCGCGGCTGGGATACATGACGTGCAGCAGGATGATGGAGCCCGGCCGCGTCCGCTCCAGCACGTGCCGCACGATGCCTTCCGGTGTCGCCGCCACCTCCGCGTACGAGTCCGGCTCCACGTCCCACGTGACCGTCGTGCGCCCGTGGCGGCTGAGGTACAGCGGGAGCGCGATGCCTTTCTTCCCGAACGGCGGGCGGAAGAGGATGGGCCGGTGGTATCCAGCCGCGCGAATCTGCAGGTCCGTCCGCTCGATCTCGCCGCGGATGAAGGCGGGGGGCTTAAGGAGCATCCGCGGGTGCGACCACGTGTGGTTGCCCAGCTCCTCGCCCGCAGCGACGAGCCGCCGCGCCAGGTCCGGGTGCCGTTCCGTCTCCGCGCCCGTGACGAAGAACGTGGCGCGGACGCCCCGCCGTTGCAGCATCGGCAGGACGCTGTCGATGCCCAGCGGCGTGGGTCCGTCGTCGAACGTGAGCGCGACGACCTTCTCGCGCGTCTCCACCCGCGGCACGATCCGCCCGAACGTCTGCCACGTCCGCGAGCTCACCAGCGTGTACGCGCCGATGAGCAGCAGGCACACGCCCGCGGCGGCGGTGAGCGCGACGATCCAGCGGTGCGAACGGAAGAAGCGCATTCGGTAGATGCGGGGGATCGGGAGATGCGCGGCGTGGGGTGAGTGTACGCACCTCCGCCACGTCCGACAACCGTCCGCCGATGCGTGACTGTGGCCGAGCAGCGGATGCGCGGCCTCGGATCAACCGCAGCTCCCGTTGCTGCCATGCACGCTCATCGACCGCCCACATCGCGAATCGGAGGATGCGGCCCCGTGACGATGCACGCTCGGTTGACGCGGCTTCGGGGCGGCGGGTATGATTCGCGCTCCATCGACCAGCGCCGTCGATCATCACAGCCGCGCGAGCGGCTTTTCGCCGTACATCTGCCGAGCCTTGAGCGAATCCGCGTATCCACCCGGCGAAGCCCCCGCCGACCCGCCGCCCATCGTGATCCTCTCCGAGCCGGAGGCGGAGCACGCGACGGCGGCCGAGGCGCAGAAGCCCGTCGTTCTGCCGCCGCCGGTGCGCCCCATCTGGCAGCACGTGATGCTGGCGACGTTCACGCTGGGGCTGTACCAGATCTACTGGTTCTACATCACCTGGCGCTACCTGAAGAACGTCCACGGCGTCCGCGCAACGCCGGTGCTGAGGGCGGTCCTCGGCCACATCTTCGCGTACAGCCTCTTCCGGCACCTCTTCGCCCTGGCGCGCGAGCGGGGCTATCCCGAGTCGCCGCCGGCGGGCCCGCTGGCCGTGGCGTACGTCGTCCTGCTGCTGCTCGGGCGGCTTCCCGGGCCCGCCAGCCTGGGTGCGCTCTCGAACGTGCTGGCGCTGCTGCCCGCGTTCGAGGCCGCGAACTTCATCTGGAGCCACGACGCGCCCGAGGTGCCGCCGCGCACCGGCTTCACGCTGCCGGAGACGATGGCGATGAGCTTCGGCGCGGCGATGATCTTCACGACCATCCTCGCCTACCTCGATCCCTCGCTGGCCGCGGCGCGCTGATCCGCGGCACCGCGCGGCAGCCGAACGGCGGTGCATGCTCACGGCGTGCGCCGCCGTACGTTTTTTGCATCGCGCCGAACCGGGTATGCACACGCCCCCAGCGCGCCCGCCAAGAACCTTGACGCTCCGCACGCCAGCCGGGCACCTTGCGCATACCGCCCGCGGTTTCCCCTCCACGTTCCAGCCCAGGAGGTGCTCATGGCGTCCGCCCCATCCTTCACAACGGACCGCATCCGCAACGTCGTGCTCGTAGGGCACGGCGGAGCGGGGAAGACCACGCTCATCGACGCGTGCTGCCACACCGCCGGCTCGTCGCGCCGCCACGGCAGCAGCGCCGACGGCACCGCGCTCACCATGTTCACCCCCGAGGAGATCTCGCACGGCATCTCCATGAACACCTCGGTGGCGTACGCAGTGTGGATGGACACCAAGGTCAACTTCATCGACACCCCCGGCTACCTGGACTTCCTGGGCGAGACCCGCGCCGGCGTGCGCGTGGCCGACGGCGCCATCTGCGTCCTCTCCGCCCCCGGCGGGGTGGAGGTGGGCACCGAGCGCGTGTGGGAGCTGCTGGAGGAGCGGGCGCTGCCCACCATCCTCTTCGTGTCGATGATGGACCGCCAGAACGCCGACTTCGAGCGCGTGTACCAGGACGTGCGCGAGCACCTGACGCCCAAGGCCATCCCCGTAGAGGTGCCCATCGGCAGCGGCGAGGGCTTCCGCGGCATCGTGAACCTCTTCTCGGACCGCGCGCACTTCTACAAGCACGGGACGCAGGCGGGCGAGTACGAAGAGGGCGACATCCCGGCGGACCTGCAGCCGACCGTCGACCGCTACTACGCCGAGCTGATCGAGACCATCGCGGCCACCGACGACACGCTGCTGGAGCATTACCTGGAGGGCGACACCATCACCCGCGACGAGGCGATCCACGCCCTCAAGCAGGCCATGCTGCGCGGCGAGCTGTTCCCGCTCTTCTGCGGCGCGCCCAGCCTGACCTGGGGCGTGCGCGCGCTGCTCACCAAGGTGGTGGAGCTGCTTCCCTCGCCGCAGGAGCGCCCCGCCGAGGCGGCCCAGGGCCGCGCAGGCACCACCGTGGAGCTGCGCAACCTGAACTCGGACCCGTTCTCCGCCCTGGTGTTCAAGACCACCAGCGAGCCGCACGTGGGCGAGCTGAGCTTCTTCCGCATCTACGGCGGGTCGGTGAAGAGCGGCGACGAGGTGTTCAACGCCTCGCGCGAGCAGCCCGAGAAGCTGTCGCACCTCTCCATCGCGCAGGGCAAGGAGCGCCTGGAGGTGGACGAGCTGCGCGCGGGCGACATCGGCGTGGTGGCCAAGCTGCGCGACACGCACACCAACGACACGCTCTCGGCCGCGGGCCACCCGCTCGTGCTGGACGGCATCGTCTTCCCCGAGCCGGACATCGCCGTGGCGGTGGAGTGCGCGACGCGCGGCGAGGAGGACAAGCTGTCCGTGGGCCTCCACAAGCTGCACGAGGAGGACCCCTGCTTCGTGGCCGAGTACAACCCGGAGCTGGGGCAGACCATCGCCCGCGGGCTGGGCGAGCTGCACCTGGAGGTCCAGCTGGAGCGGCTGAAGCGGAAGAACGGCGTGTCCGTGGTCGTCAAGGCGCCGCGCATCCCCTACCGCGAGACGATCAAGGCGGTGGCCGAGGCGCACGGGCGCTACAAGAAGCAGACGGGCGGGCGCGGCCAGTTCGGCGACGCGCACGTGCGCCTGAAGCCGCTCCCGCGCGGCCAGGGCTACCGCTTCACCGACGCCATCGTGGGCGGCGTGATCCCCGGCAAGTTCATCCCGGCGGTCGACAAGGGCGTGCAGGAGGCGGCGGTGCGCGGCATCCTGGCAGGCTTCCCCGTGGTGGACTTCGAGGCGGAGTGCTACTTCGGCAGCTACCACAACGTGGACAGCTCCGAGGCGGCGTTCAAGGTGGCCGGCTCCATGGCGTTCCAGCAGGCGGCCGAGACGGCGCAGCCCATCATCCTGGAGCCCATCATGCAGGTCGACGTGTTCACGCCCGACGAGTTCATGGGCGACGTGATCGGCGACCTGAACCAGCGGCGAGGCCACATCCTGGGCATCGAGTCCGCGGGGCGCAGCCAGGTGGTGCGCGCGCTGGTGCCGCAGGCCGAGCTGTACAAGTACTCGTCGGCGCTGCGGTCGCTCACGCAGGGACGCGCCACGCACACCCGCACCTTCCATGCGTACGAGGAGGTCCCCGCGCACGAGGTGCACAAGGTCGTGGAAGCGGCCAAGAAGGAACGCGACGAGGTCGCCGCGGCGAAGTAGAGCCCGGCTGGCTGGACACGACGACGGCGCGTCTCCCACGGGGAGGCGCGCCGTCGTTCGTGTACGCATGAGGAGAACACAGGACTTCGGTAAACGCGTGCGGAGCCCTTTTCGGACTCATCCGCCACCCGGCCGAGGCTCAGGCCGAAAGAGGCAGAGCGTCTGCCAGCGCGGCTCGCGCACGTTCGATCTCCGATGCGATCTGCCCCTCCGCAACCGGGCTTTCCACGATGACCGGAACCCATTCCGGGATCCAACGCGCGACGTCGAGGAAATCGTGGATCGGGCCGAAGGTCAGGCGAGTGTGCTTGCTGCTGGAGCCCACGTCGCTGATGTGGATCTGGCGAAGCCTGGCCGCGTGGAGCCGGAGGATGCGGTACGCTTCGACCATGGTGGGGTCGAACTGCCGTGCGTGCGCCAGGTCCAGGCAGAGCCCGGCCTCGGGCAGCCGTTCGAAGACCTGCCGCAGCTCCGCCGCGCTCCGCCCCACCGGTTTGCGCTTGTCCATGTTCTCGACGAGCAGCCGGCTTCCAAGTGCCCGCCATGCATCGTAATCGAACACCGCGTCCGGGTGCACCACGACGGGCCAGCCCCGATCCGCGAGCGAGGCGAGTAGCGAGAGTATGCGCGGCTCCTCGTCACGTGGGTACTTGCTCGGCGCGTGGACCGAGACGTGGCGGAACCGTTCGAGATCGAGGTCCGGCGCCGCAGCCACCAACCCGGGAAGCTCCGACAGCCGGAGCGCGGACAGCTCGACGGCCTCGACGCCCGCGGCCAGGAGCATATCTACGCCCCTCCGGAAGTCGCCGAGGGCAAGGGAGCCGGTGGAGAAGCCGATGACTCGCACTAGAAAACCCCGTACTTCGTGGTGAGTTGCGGGATGTGAGACCCGTTCTCCCCAAAGAAGATGCCGTCCAGCGCTGCCTGGAAATCGTGGCCTATCTGCCGGGCACGTACAAACGTAGCATCGTCCCGAGCTTCGGATCGCGCAAGTTCCTGGAGGTGCTCCCGAGCCTCGGTGTCGTCCAGCAGACGGAGGAAGGCGTCGTAGCTTCGGAAGAGCATCACGGCCGGTTCGGTCAGGCTCTTCCGCAAGGCGATGTGGGCGATGCGCTCCAACGGCGTCAGGGCGACGAGCGTCAGCAGGTGTTCGATGACCGCCTTCGACCGGTCGTCAGCTTCGGTGATCGACGGCTCTTCGTCGCAGCTGAAGCATGCCAGGAGACCAGACGCGTAGGTCAGCTTGCGCGACATGCGGAGCTTGATCGTCCGCAACGCCCAGCCTTCCTCGGCGCGATCGCGGCGCTTGTACGCGAAGTCGACCGCAACCGTTCGCCAGTACCTCGCCACGTCGTTTAAGAGAAAGCGGGGGACGGTCACCGTTCGCTCATTCCAACCGGCGTCTTCGTTGATGTACCTGTTGAGGATGCCGCGTATCACGCGCTCGTGAGCCTCGGCCGGACCCAGCGCGGCGGACTCCAGCAGGAGCAGAATCCGTTGTGTCAGGTTGCGATTCGTGTCGTCGCCGCCGCCGATCCGGTGAAGCAGTTCGTGGCTGAATGCGAGGCCTCCGAACGTAGCTTCCCGTCCCGGCCCTTTCTGATCCGCATCCGCCAGCATCGCCTCGACCCTGTGGGCTACGTCGAGATGTGTCGACGAGGCTTGTCCGTCGACCAGGAGCGTCCAGTCCGTGTCGCTTCCGCTCGTCACTTCGCCGCGTGCGAGCGAGCCGAACACCACCACGCTCGCATCCTCGGCCGGCAGCAGGTCCGAAACCAGTTCCGTGAGTTGCTGTTTGGTCCTGTCGGCGTGCTCGCGAGCCGAGTCGATGGCGGGCCATCGCTCTTCCGCTCGCGCGGCAAGCTCCCAAATCGGCGAGGCGGGTGGGTTCGGTTCCATCGTTCGTCCGGATGAGAGAAAAATCCCTGCCCCAATCTAGAAGTCTGTTGAAAATCGGGTGCTCAGAATCCGAGATCTGTGCTCACCGGCGATCTCGGGTCGGTCGTGCGAGTGGGGTTCAGATCGCTCGGATCGGCACGTCTGGAGTGTGACGGGAGCGTGTAGGGACGACGAATT
>DASRQW010000319.1 GCA_035696245.1 Longimicrobiaceae bacterium
CAGGCAGTTTTGGGGGAGGGGCTGGGGGAGGGGGCCCCATCCGCGCCACATCTCCTAAAAGACGCGCGACATCACGCTCGTCACGTGCCTGTCGAGCCTTCCCAGTGGAGTCGCGGCGCGCCGGAAACGAATGCTTGACCGCGCACCCAAACGGATGCACTGTAGCCGGATGAGCCCCGCGGCATCCCGCAGGGCCCGTCCGCTCCGGTGGCGCCGGATCCGCGGAGCGGCCTTCCCGTCCCTGCTGCTCCAGGAGGTAAGCCCCATGTCCATCTCCCTCCCCACCCGGCGCCTGGCCCTGCCGCTGCTGGCCATGTCGCTGGCCGCGTGCGGCCACGGCGATGCCAAAGTCAAGCCCGCCGACGTGGACCAGGACGCGCCCGCCACCGCCACCGAGCAGGAGGCGGCCGCGTTCACCGCCCCCCGCGACAGCGTGATCAGCGACGAGCAGGTGGCCAAGTACCTCAAGACCAGCCTCCTCCAGTTCGACCTGATCCGCAAGGAGAGCGGCGGCATCCACGACAAGATCGCGGAGATGGACAAGCGCGCGAAGGACGGCGGCACGCTCGCCGCGCTGCGCAACATCGCCGACGCGGGCAGCACCATGGCGCACGCGGGTGACCTGATCGGCGGCAGCTACGTGCGCTCCGCCCGCAGCCTGGGCTACAACCCGGCCGAGATGGAGTGGGTGCGCGACCGCATGGGCGAGGTGGGGGCGTACCTCACCGCCAAGCCCATGCTGGAGATGCAGGTGCAGGCCGCCCAGCAGATGCGCGCCCAGGCCGAGCAGATGAAGGCGCAGGCCGGCTCCGGCTACAGCGCGGCAGACCTCCAGCAGCTCACCGCATCGGCCAACGAGATGGAGGCTAACGCGAAGGGTGCGGACCAGGCGCGCTCGGTGATGGCGAACGTGGCCGTGCTGCACCGCGCCCGCCCGGCCGTGAGCGAGCCCATGTGGACCACCATCACCTTTGCGGGCGGCGCGCTGGGCATGGCGAGCATGGCGGGCTTCGCGGACCCCAACAACCAGGAGACGCAGAAGAAGCTGGACGAGCTGCGCACCGTGTACCAGGCGGCGCTCGACAACCGCGTGGCGCCGGGGATGGAGAACAAGCCGGCCCCGGCTCCCGCGCACTGACGCCAGACGCCCGGATCTAAAGAGAGGAGCCGCGCCCCATCTGCCGGGCGCGGCTCCTCTCGTTTTCATCTACTCGTTCGGACTGCTCCCGCCGGCCTGGACCGGGAAGCCGACAGAGCGCGGTCGTCCGGCGGCTTTTACCGCGCGGCGGGCAGGCGTGACAGCTCGGCGGAGGCGGCGGGGAGGCGGGAGAGCGTGGAGCCGCCGAACAGGTCGCTGCTGGCGATGGGCATCTTGAAGCGCCCGTTGGTGACGATGACCGTCTGCAGGGCCGTGCCGGGCACGCCGTCGTCCGCCTCGGCCGTGCCGCTGAAGGTGCCCTCGATCTCCGTGTCCGACACCGACGTGACCGTCACCGTGCCGCTCGTGAAGAAGAAGGGCACCTCCAGCACGTCGCTCTCCTGGTTCAGGTCGGTGTTGCGCAGGAAGAAGCCCGTGGCGCAGCTCGCGCCGCTGGGATCGGCCAGGAAGCAGGCGTTCGCGTCGAGCGAGTACGAGCGGCCGGGCGTGGGCTGCTCCAGGAACAACGACGTCAGGTCGCCGCGCGTGCCGCTGCCGTGGTCGTACGCCAGCAGCAGCACCAGGCTGTCCGCCCGCACCGCCGCCGCGAACGGGCGGTAGTCGAAGCGCGACGAGGTGGCCGACGGGATCCTGCCGTCTGCCGCGAAGGAGCCGCTGGTGCTGCCGCTGAAGCTGAAGCTCATGGAGCCCGCGCGGCCGTTGCCGGAGCCTGTGGAGTCGTCACAGGCGGGAAGGACGGCGATCACCGCCGCGGCGAGGGCAGCGCGAATGGCGCGCCGGAGTAGCTGCTGCATGGTGGAATACTCCTGGACCGGAAGTGTCGTGGATCGGGATCGAGACGAGGGAAGGCCCGTACTGCGGCACGGCCCGGAAGAGGGCAACCGCCGCGCCGCATCCCGCCGCCTCGCGCATCCGCGTGCGGCGCAACTACCTCGGCTTACCCGCCAGCGTAAGCGCCCTTCCGCCGATGACCCAGTCCGCGGACGATCTCGTGTCGCCGTAAGTGGACGGCGGGGCGTCTCATCACCCCGCTTCAGGAGATCGGCGGACTTCAACCGGGCTCCAGATGCGAGACGGCGCCGCTCCTCTGCCGAGGGGCGGCGCCGTCTGCCGTGCATCTCCCGTTGCGCGGGACCCGGCGCGCTACCGGACGATGCGGCCGATGCGGCTCCAGCGGGCGGCGGTGATGGCGCTGGGGAACGGCGCGCCCGCGTTGGGATCGTACGAGAAGTAGACGAACAGCGGCTTGCCGCGGATCACGTCGCGCGGGATGAAGCCCATGAAACGCGAGTCCAGCGACTCGTCGCGGTTGTCGCCCATCAGAAAGTAGTGGCCCCCGGGAACGACCAGCGGGCCCCAGTTGTCGCGCGTGGGCCGGTACGTGGCGTGGTTCACGCCCGCCGGCAGCGCGGCCAGGTGCCAGTGGTAGCCGTACCGGTCGGCCTGCACCTCGGGCCCCAGCGAGCCGGGCTGGCCCACGTACTGGATCGGGTAGTCCGGCGCGTCCGAGAGCGTGATGTACGGCTCGTTCAGCTTCTTGCCGTTGCGGTACATCTGGTGGGCGATCATCTGCAGCGTGTCGCCCGGCTCGCCCATCACCCGCTTCACCACGTCGATCACCGGCCGGTTGTAGTCCGGGTCGAACACCACGATGTCGCCGTGGCGCGGGTCGCGGATGCCGGGCAGGCGAAGGTCCGTGAACGGCACGTGCGCGCCGAACACGGTGTTGTTCGCCATCAGGTAGTCGCCCACCAGCAGCGTGTTCTCCATGCTTCCGCTGGGGATGGAGTACGCCTGGAACAGGAAGGTGCGGATGAAGAGGAAGAGTAGGAGCGCCACGCCGAGCGACTTGATCCACTCCAGCGTCTCGCTCTTGGCCGGTCGGCTCGCCGCGGTCGGGGCCGCGCGCTCCGCGCGGATGGGCTCGGGTCTGGGCACGTGTTTCTTCGCTGCTGGGGTCGGCATCGCGGGGGGCTGGGCCGGAGGGCGCCGCGGCGGCTCGCGCGGCCGTGGCAGGCGTTGAATATCCCGCCGCGCGCGCGAAAGCACAACCGCGCGCGCCGCACCGGAGTACGCGCATCCCGCCGGACGTGTTTCACCGTCGGCGCCGCTCTCCCGCGCCGTTCCGCGTCCCCGCGCTCCGCGTTCCGGTTCGGCAGATCGCCGTCTCTCGATCCGCCGCGGGCGCATCGAAACCTCGACAGACGCGGCGGCGGGCGCCAGATTCGATACGCTTGTTTCCGCGGCAGCACCCCGCCCGGTTCCCATCCTCCCTTCATACCGCAGCCCTTCGCATGCGCATCTCCCTTCGCGCCGCCGCGGTTCTCGCCCTGCTCGCGTGCACGTCCACCGTCAGCGCGCAGGCGCCCGCCGCACCCGTGAGTCTGCCGCAGCAGCCGGTCTTGCCGGACACGGCGGATGCGAACGACTGGAGGTCGTACTACAACGCCGGAGTGACGCTCGCGCAGCAGCCGGGCACGGCGGCGCGGGCGGACGACGCGTTCTACTGGGCGGGCCGCCTGGACCCCAGCCGCCCCGAGCCGCTCCAGGGACGGTGGGTCACCTTCTGGGTACGCAACCAGGGCCTGTTCTTCAGCAGCGACCCTGGGGTGTTCCGTCGTCCCGAGGTGCTCGCGAACGATTCGCTCCGCTGGCGCGCCACGCTGCGCAACCCGTTCTTCTCTCGCGACCTGGACCCGCTCGTCTACGGGCGCGTAGCCCCGTTCATCCGGATTACGCCGTGGCTGCGGTCCATGCTCACGTTCGCGGACGGGGACTATCGTGGCGCAGCGGAGATGGCGGGCCGTGCGCTGCGCTCGGAGCAGAAGCAGGAAATGGCATTGCGCGAGGTGCGGCAGCTCTCGTTCGCCGCCGCCAACCAGCTGGACAGCGCCCGCGCCGAGACGGAACGCATGCTGGCCCTGGCGCGCGCTCGGGACGAGCATGAGCGGGTGAAGGTGTACCAGGGCAAGGAGCTGCTGGCGTACGAGCTGGGACTGATCGACGCGGCCGCCGGAGACCTGCGTGGAGCACGAGAGGTGCTGGCGAACGCCCTCGTCGAGAACATGGCGTTCTACCCGGCACACACGGCTCTTGGCGACGTTGCGCTCGCCACCGGCGACACGGCCACCGCGCTTTCCGAGTACGCCCAGGCCGTGGCCCTCGCGCCGGACGACCCGCTGGTGCACTTCCGATACGGCGGCGTCCTGCTGCTGCGGACGGGCAGATACGCCGACGCCGCCGCACAATTCCGCGCCGCCAGCGAGGCTGAGCCGTGGTGGGCCGAGGCGTACCTGAACCTGGGCGTCGCGCTCGAAGCATCGGGCGACAACGACGGCGCGCTGGAGGCGTACCGGCAGTTCATCGCGCACGCCCCGCGGCGGATGTCGGAATCGGTGGCGCGCATCCGGGAGCGCATCGCCGCCCTCGCGCCCGCAGGCAGCGCCGCGCCGCCTTCGATCCGATAAGCAGCCTCGTGATCCGCGTCCGGACGCCATGCGGGCCGATGCCGAGCCCTGACATCTCTTTCCACGTCCACACGTTCTGCCGTCGCATGCCCAACCTGCCGATTCCGTCCCCCTCCGTGCGAGCCGTTCTCCGTGCCGCCGCCGTCGCCGTGCTTCTCGCCTGCGCACCCGCCGCGCATGCCCAGGGGCCTGGCGCCGCGCCGTCCCCAACGCCGCCGCGGCCCGCGCTGCCGGACACGGCGGATCCGAACGAGTGGTCGTCGTACTACAACCGCGGCGTCAGGCTGGCGCAGGTGTGGGACAGCGTGCCCGCAGCCGATGCGGCGTTCTACTGGGCCGGCCGCCTGGACCCGAGCCGCCCGGAGCCGCTCCAGGGCCGGTGGGTGGCGTTCTGGCTGCGCCACCAGGGCATCCTGTTCGGCGGCGATCGTGCGGCGTTCCGCCGTCCCGAGGTCCTGGCCGCCGATTCGCTCCGGTGGCGGGCCACGCTGCGCAACCCGTTCTTCTCGCGCAACCTGGACATGCTGATCTACGCCCACGTCGCCCCCTTCACCGGGGTGGACAGGTGGATGCGAGCGATGCTCACGTACGCCAACGGCAGCTACGCCGAAGCCGCCAGGCTGGCGGGCGCCGCGCTCCGGTCCGATAAGAAGTACGAGATGTCGCTCCGCGAGGTACGGCAGCTCTCCTTCGCCGCGGCGAACCAGCTGGACAGCGCGCGCGTGGAGACGCAGCGGATGCTGGACTTGTCGCGCGCCCGCGACGAGCGCGAGCGGGTGCTGGTGTACGAGGGCAAGGAGCTGCTGGCGTACGAGCTGGGCCTGATCGACGCAGCCCGGGGCGACCTGCGCGGCGCGCGCGAGGTGCTGGCGAACGCGCTGGTGGAGAACATGGCCTTCTACCCGGCTCACACCGCCCTCGCCGACGTGGCGCTCGCGACGGGCGACACCGCCACCGCGCTGGCCGAGTACGCGCAGGCGGTGATCCTCGCGCCCGACGACCCGCTGGTGCGCTTCCGCTACGGCGGCCTGCTGCTGCACACCGCCAGCTACGCCGAAGCCGCCATGCAGCTCCGCATCGCCAGCCGCGCCGAGCCGTGGTGGCCCGAGGCGTCGCTCAACTTGGGCGTCGCGCTCGAAGCATCGGGCGACAACGCCGGCGCTCTGGATGCCTACACGCAGTTCGTCGCACATGCCCCCCGCCGCATGGCCGCATCCGTGACGCAGATCCAGGAGCGCATCGCCGCCCTCGCTCCCGCCGCAGACACCACGGCCGCCGCTACGTCACCGTCGCCGGACCATCCGTAGCACATTCGGGCAGGTGGACTATTTTCGGCAGATGAAAACGAGAGGCCCCGGCATCCGCGCCGGGGCCTCTCGTCGTTGGCAGTGAGTCCGCAAAGGCGGACTTTGCGCCTCTGTTGCCGCGGTTTCAACCGCCAGGCTCCCCCCGCTCCGCCCCACATCCCCCGAACCTCTACGCCGCCTCCGCCTTGTCCAGCGCCTCGCGGGCGGCGCGGTAGCCTTCCTCCAGGAAGAACTGCGTGCGCTCGAAGTCCCAGCCGCCCAGGTGGCCGATCTTGGGGCGGATGTACACCAGCGGCGGGCCGTCGTAGTTGTCCAGGCAGCGGCTGCGCTGCTCCTGGAGGTTGAGCCCCAGCACGCGGTCGTGCACCGCCAGCAGCCCGTTATTGAGGAAGTTCACCTCCGGCGGCAGCAGGTCCGACCCCACGTCCACCCCGATGATGCGGTCCGCCGGCTCGCCCCACTTGGCCGCCTTGCGGATGGGGAAGACGTCGATCACGCCGCCGTCCACCATCACGTCGCCGCCATACTTGAGCGGCGGGAAGTAGATGGGCAGCGCGCACGAGCCGTACACCGCCTGCGCCACGGGGATGTCGCCGTCCACGTCGCTGCCGAACCAGATCTCGGTGCCGGTGATGAGCGACACCGTGTTGATGCGCACCGGGATCTTGGCCTCGGCGAAGCTGCGGATGGGCAGCTCCCGCTCGATGTAGCGCAGGAAGTGCTCGCCGTCGAAGACCGCCTCCTCGCGCACGCCGCCCATGAAGATCGCGCGCTTGTTGATGGAGACGATGTCTTCCTTGCGCAGCGAGCGGGCGAGCTGCGCCAGCTCCCGCCACCCCATCCCCCCCGCCAGGCACACGCCGATGAGCGCCCCGATGCTGGTGCCCATGATGGCGTCGGGCTTCACGCCGGCGTCCTCGAGCGCCTTCCACACGCCGATGTGCGCCAGCCCCTTCATGCCGCCGCCGCCCAGCACGAGGATGGTGCGCCCGCCGGTGTGCCGGTGCGTGGCCTTCGCCTGGTGCGCGGGGGTGTTGGTCTTCACGGATCCGAACCGGGTGCGGGGCGTGTGTGGGCCGCCATGCGAGGAGCCGCGCGCGGCTCGCTCGCTGGCCGCGAAGTGCAACTCGCAGACCACGTGCGGGCCTCTGGACGATGCACGCATCTTGCTGCCTCCCGCGCGGCCGCGCAACGGG